>JAQGLQ010000443.1 GCA_028292785.1 Noviherbaspirillum sp.
TTCGTACAGGAAATGGGTGCGCACGTTATTGACCATCTTGGCGATGCGCTCGCCGCGGTGGTTGTATCGGTAATTGGCGAGCACGCGGTTTGCCTGCCGCACCTCGAGCAGTTTTCCGAAGGCATCCCATCGATATTTGCGCTCGCCGAACCGATGGGGCTGGCCGCCGGCGTCGTAGCGGGTCTGCGTTGGTGGAGCGCTTGCCGACGTTCCCAGCAGACGGCTGTTCGACGCGCCATATGCGGACGACTCCGTGCCCGCCGTGATATCGGCCTGGTCGGTGACAGCTTCCTGCGACAACACGCGATTGCCTGCGCCGTCATAGAAGTAGCGAGCATAGCGGGCAAGCCCGGTCGCGGCTGCGTTCAGTTGTCCGGCCGGTGTCGTCGCTGCCACGATCAGCCGGTCCTGCGGGTCGTAGGCATAGTCATCGACGCTATCCTTGTTATGCGCATGCAGGAGATTGCCCTCCGCATCCCACAGATAGCGATGATCGAGCAACGCCCGCGTTTCCGTCGGCAGGTCCAATGCCCTCGGTCGCGCGGCATTCGCTGGCGCATCGGGCGATGCGGCATGCGCGGTGGAGATGCCGAACAACATGTCGAGCGCGGCGCTGCGTTGTTCGTTTTCTGTACGGCCATCGGGATGGCGATACATGATTCTTGCGAGTGCGCCTTCACGGCTGCGCTGGAAGTGCGCCTCGATGCCGTTCCCGTATGTGAAATTTTTCAATCCCACGGTGTCGCGCCGCAGGTCCCTGACGATGGTCTGCGTCGGCCGCAGCCAGCGCAGCCATGGTGTCCGAAGCACGCTGCGCTCGATGGCTGTGACCTGGTTTTGCCCGTTGCGCCGGTAATGCATGACACTGCCGTCGGGCAGGCTGGCCGAAGCCAGTTGCCCCATTTCGTCATAGCGATAATGCGTGAAACTCGTTCCCCGGGAATCGCCTGCGAGCCTGAACGTGACCATCCTTGTGACCAGCCGTCCTTTGTCGTCGTAGCGATAGTGTTCCGCCTGATCGGGATGCTCGATTGCCGCGAGGCGGCTGCCTTCGTACCTCCAGCTGGTGGCGGTTGTTTTCCGCGGCGTGTCCGCCGCTTGCGCTTCAATGACGGTTTGCTTGACGATGCGGCCGGCGGCGTCGTATTGGTAGCGGACCTGGTTGCCGTTCGCATCCGTGCCGACCACGAGGCGATCCGCCGCATCGTATTCTTTCCTGAGCGTGCCGCTGTCTGCGCTCGACACCGCGAGCATTCGGCCGAAATCGTCCCGAACGTATCGGGTGACTGCGCCGTTGGGAGCGATGACGGCTTCGGTACGCCCGAATGGGTCATATTCGATGCGCGTCGTCGTATTGTGCAGATGCGCATGCAATGTATTGGCGGCTTCCGTTACCCGTTCAACACCGCCCGTCGCATCATAGCGATAACGCGTCTCGCGTCCGAGGGCATCAACCATTGCCTCCGGCAGGCCATCGCGGCCCCAGCGAATGCGGCGCGTCGCGCCATGCATGTCGGTGACGGCGATCAGCCGGTCGGCTCCGTCATATTCGAGCCGCTGCGCCTGGCTGATGCCGGCCGACTGCGTGGTGAGTTCAAGCAGCTTGCCTTCGCTGTCGAACCGGTGGCGTCGCAGAATACCGAGATGAGATGCGGCCCACATGCTGCGCCCTGCCTCATCGAAGCCGGAGCGCGCAAGCGCTTTGTAAACGCCGGCGACCACATGACCGGCTTCGACCGTATTGCCGAATGCGTCGTACCCAACCCGCTGCGTTATGCCGTCAGTCGTCACTGCGGTGAGCCGGTTCCGGGCGCTGTAGGTAAAGATCGACTTGCGGCCGTCCGCATTGACGGCTTCGATGATACGGCCGGCCTGGTCATATGCCGCCATGCTTTTGAAGCCGCCCGGCGCGGTGATGGCCGTCACTGCATTGCCCTTGCCGTCCCAATCGATATGCGTGCTATCGGAATCGGCGGGACTATCGGCCGGCCCGTTGGGCAGCGGTCCATCGACGCGTACCAGCAGGCTGCGGCCGTTGATGCTGGCGTAGGCAAGCGTCGTGACGCGCTCGATCGGCGTGGGCGCTCCTGCGCCATCGATGGCCGGTGCCCAGCCGCTTTCCATGATGCGGGTGGGTTGGCCGACGTCGTTATACGTGATGCGGGTCTGATGTTGCCTGCCCGCGACCACGCTCGGGCGGGCAAGCAAAGCCGGCTGCAGCTGGTTGCCCTGATACTGATAGCGCACCAGCCATCGCGCCTTGCCCGGCTTGCCGTTTCGGTAGCCGGTACCGGTGACCTGGACGATCCGTCCGAAGTGATCGAGTTCGCGCTGCATGCCCCCAACGGGTTTTCCCTCCGCGTCCAGCTTGATGGTTTCGATCAGCCGCCCCAGCCGGTCATAGCGGTATCGCACATTCGGTTCGCCGCAGCTGGAACAACCGGCCCCCGCCACTTCCAGCAGGCGCAGGCCGCCGCCGATCATCGCATACCGGTATACGGTCGTCCGGCCAAGGCTGTTGGTGATCGTGGTCTGGCCCGGCTCGCTGAAATCCAGGGTCACCTGCTCGATGCCGGTGCCTTCGACCAACCTGGCCGGCTGCACGATATTGCCGTCCTTGTCCTTCTCATACTGCGCCGGCGCGCCTTTGACCGAGAGGATCGCCAAGCCGTTGGCATGGTAGGCGTAGGTGCTGACGCGCCGGCTGATCGACTGGCCATCGTTGCCGGTGCCGGTCATGCTGATGCCGGTCAGCACGGTTGGGTGCCGTGGGTCTTCATAGTGATACGTGCGCGCCGTCGCGGCTTCCTGTCCGCTCGGATAACTGACCTTGACCAGATTGGCGATGACATGGACTTTGTCGAGGACGGCGGCGTGGGGCAGGACACTGCCATGTTCATACTTGTACTGCCCGACCGGGCTGTCGATGGCGACCACGCCGGTGAAGCGCTGGGCAGGCGCAGTCGTCTTTTCCGCATAGCGCAGGTGCAGGCTGCGTCCCTGCGGATCGGTGACTTTTTGCAGCCAGCCGCGCCGGTTGTATTGCAGCGTGACGTATTCGCCGGTAGGCGCGAGGATCTGGACGAGCTTGCCGTCGCTGTTGAAGTCGAGCCTGCGGCCATTGTTCCAGGTCCAGACATATTCATCGCCGCGCGCGGTCTTTCTGATTTCGACGGTACCGTCAGCCGGATCGGCGGTGGCGCACAGGCTGGGATTGAACGGATCGCGGCTGAAGATGATGCGACTGCCGTCGGCTTGCGCAATCTGCAGTGTGCGGCCGGAGACATGCAGCGAGGTTTCATAACTGAGGCGCCAACCGCGTCCAAGGATGCCGTTGGGAGAGCCGGGGCCGCTGTGGAAGCTGTTGTAGTGCCGGACGATTTCCAGTCCGAATACCCCCGGCAGGGCCGGTAGATCGTCTTCGCGCTGGTATTTATTGCCGCTCATGACATTGATCGGGTTGGCCACACCCACGGGCACCACGGTGCCGCCGCTGCTGGCCATGCTTTCCGCGCCGCATGGGATGACGGGTCCGGCGCTGCTGCTGCATTGCTGAGCGCCGGTACCGCCCGAAACGGAGGATGGTGCCGACAGGAACGGCGGTAAGTAAACCTCCTGCGACCGGACTGGAGCAGCAACTATGCACCACACCAGGCACAGGACCAGCGCCAGCGGCTTCGCAACTACTGTCATCGATTGCTTCCCTCCATTGGCGTAGCGCATGCCATGCCGACCGCATGGATGACTATTTGAATGACAACCAAAGGGAAGCGAGTTTAGATCAAAAACATTATATTTTTGACAACTTTATTTTCAACTAATCTATGGGATGCACCTCGGCAAGCGACGCATATCTGCGAAAATCGCGATCCTTGCCAACTTCACACCCACCATGAACCTGACTACGCCTGCACTGTTGTTTCCCGCGATTTCGTTGCTGCTGCTCGCCTATACCAACCGCTTTCTCGTTCTGGCTCAACTGATCCGGCAATTGCGCAGCCAGGAGAATCTGACGGATGTCGTGATTCGTCAGATCGCCAACCTGCGCTCCCGCATCACGATGATGCGGCGCATGCAGGCCTTGGGCGTCACGAGCTTTATTCTTTGCGCCTTGTCGATGTTCCTGGTATTCATCGATCTGCTGTTGATTGCACAATATGTTTTCGGCATCAGCCTTTTCCTGCTGGTCCTGTCGCTGCTGTTTTCCCTCGTTGAGATCCTGGTGAGCACCAAGGCGATCGAGATCGAACTCGAAGGCATCGAGAAAAGCATGCATCGACCGGATTGAGCGATCGCGATTCGGTTTCCCGGTTTGTCTGCGCGCATGGCATGCGACCGGACATTTATGTTAGTGTTTCCCGCTGATCATTGGCGCACCAACATGTACAACCACTTTTTCCGCCTCAAGCAGGCGCCTTTTTCGATCGCACCCGATCCGCGATATTTGTTCCTGACTTCCGGCCATCGCGAAGCCCTGGCGCATCTGCTGTACGGGATCAACAGCGGCGGCGGCCTTGTGCTGTTGACCGGCGAGATCGGCGCGGGGAAAACCACGGTGTGCCGCTATTTCCTCGAGCAGGTCCCGCCCAAGTGCAACGTCGCCTATATTTTCAATCCGAAGCAGACTGTCCCCGAATTGCTGCAATCGATATGCGATGAATTCCGGATTCCGGTCACCCAGCATGCCCGCACCGGCCCCACGACCAAGGATCATGTCGACGCTCTCACGCGCTACCTTCTGGTGACGCATGCGGATGGGCAGAACAATGTGCTCATCATCGACGAGGCGCAGAACCTCTCGCCGGACGTGCTCGAACAGTTGCGACTGTTGACCAACCTGGAAACGAACGAGCGCAAGCTGCTGCAGATCGTCCTCATCGGTCAGCCCGAGCTGCGCGCGATGCTCGATCGGCCGGAATTGCAGCAACTCGCGCAGCGGGTGATCGCGCGCTTCCATCTGAAAGCGCTCACCGAGCAGGAGACCGCCAGCTATATCAGGCACCGTCTTGCCGTCGCCGGCCTCGGCACCACGGAGCCCTTCGGACCGCAGGTCATCAAGCAGATCCATCAGCTCACGCGCGGCGTGCCGCGGCGGATCAATGTATTGTGCGACCGCGCCCTGCTTGGCGCATTCGCGGAAGACAAGCGCGTGGTTAATCATGCGATCGTCGGCAAGGCCGCGAGCGAAGTGTTCGGCCACGCCGTTGCGACGTTCGTGCCGGACAAGGAACGCCGCCCGCGCACGCTGCGGGTGGCAGCGATGACCGCCTTTATCGCAGCCGCCACGCTCGTCTGGACTGTCGCATGGCATGCGGACAGCAGATTTTTCAGGAGCACCTTCGCGCGGACGCAGCCGGACTCGACGCCATCGAGCGTGGCCCAGATCCAGACTGCGCCGGCGCCCGTGACGCACAGCGCCGGTGAAGCACGCGGCCCCGCTCCCGCCGCGCCCATCCTGTCCGAAACCGACGGATCGCTGGTCAACGGCTATGCCAGCATCGACGAGGCCTATCAGCAGCTGGGTACGCTATGGGGCGCCGCATTGCCCGAAACCGATCCGTGCGAGGCCGCCCGGTCCCATCAGTTGCATTGTTATGCGAGCAGCCGCGGCTTCGCCGAACTCCGGATGCTGGATCGTCCGGCGATCCTGCGCATGCGCGACAATGCGAACCGCACCTA
>JAQGLQ010000454.1 GCA_028292785.1 Noviherbaspirillum sp.
TTCATCGAGAAGCACTTGCCCAACAAGGCCGCCGTCGTGGTCCGCAACATGGACGGCGCCGGCAACATCGTCGCCGCCAACTATCTGCACAAGGCCAAGCCGGATGGCTACACTATCGGCATGTACAACGTGGTCGGACTGGCGCTCAACCAAGTCTCGCGCAAGTCGCAATACGACCTCGACAAGACCACATGGCTGGCGCGCGTCAACGTCGACAACGTGGTCGCGCTGGTCAGCGCCAAGGGGCCGTACAACAGCATGCTCGACTTCAAGAAGCAGAGCAAGCCGGAGTATGTCGTGTCGATCCGCGGCCTCACCGACAACGCCACGCTGGCGTCCGCGGTCACCCTCGACAAGATGAAGGTCAAATGGAAACCGCTCAACCACGAAGGCGCCAGCAATGCGATCCTCTCGGTGATTCGCGGCGATGCCGACCTGATCGTCGCTTCCTATGAAAGCTTCCAGCAGTACATCGAAAGCGGCGACCTCAAGCCCATTCTGTATTACGACACCCAGCGTTTCCCGAAGCTGCCGAACACGCCGATCCCGGCCGAGATCGGCATGCCCGAACTGGCCGAGGCGATGAACACCCAGCGCATGATAGGCGCGCCGCCGGGACTGCCCGCCGATGTGCGCGAGGTGCTCGAAACCGCGATCAAGAAGGCGGTCGAGGATCCCGGTTTCGTCGAACTCATGAAGAAAAGCAAGAAATCGATCGTGTACCTCGACGGCAAGGAATCCGCCAAAGTGGTCAAGACCACGCTGGACACCTACAAGTCCTACTCTGGCGTCATCAACGACCTGATGAATCGGGGCAAATAAGGCAGCGGCCGATTCGAGCCGCCCACCGGCAAGATGGAGCCGGCCGGCTTGAAATGCAGTCAGGGAGAGCCCGGCAAGCCCGGGCGTTTTACACGATGCGTGCAGCCCACCACGCATGTAACCACGTGCCTAGCTCCAGCCCCCCGGGCGCTCGCTACGCAAGGCTTCGGCGTCCCGCTCGAACATCTCTTCCAGCTCCTTCCTCGCCTTCGCGCTCAGCGAAATATATTTCTCCTGATCCTGGTAGTAGGGATAGAACTGATGCAGGGTCTTGATGTTGTGGGTCCTGAACTTCATCGCCGCCTGACGCGACTGGAATGCGCCGAAGCCGAGTTCATGCAGAACCTTGCGTCCCAGTTGCAGGGCGCTTTCAAAGGTTTCGCGTTCGATCACGATAACGCCGCGCGCCATCAGATCGTAGTAGTGGGTCACATTGCGCGCCCTCGCCAGGATCGCCAAATGCGGAAATTCGAGCCTGGCAGCGTCGACCAGATCGAGACTATCTTCGATGTCATCGATCGCCACCACCAGCGCCTTCGCCTTGGCGGCGCCGGCGGCATGCAACAGGTCGATGCGGGTCGCATCGCCATAAAATACCTTGAAGCCGAACTTGCGCAGCAGATCGATCTGGTCCGGATCATGATCGAGCACGGTGAGGCCGATGCGATTGGCCCGCAGCAGGCGCCCGACGATCTGTCCGAATCGTCCGAAGCCGGCGATGATCACCGGATTATCCTGCGTCTCGATGATATCCGCCGGCCGCTGGTTTTGATTGCGAAAGCGCGGCTCGATCATTTTGTCGTACAGCAGCAGCAACAGGGGCGTGACAGCCATTGAAAGCGCGACAACGACCGCCAGCAGCGATGCGGTTTCCTGCGTAAATACCTTGGCGGTGGCGGCCACGCCGAATACCACGAAGGCGAATTCGCCGCCCTGCGACAGCAGGAACGCGAAGAATGCCTGCTGGCCGCGCGGAATGCCGAACCGTTTGGAAAGCAAGTACAGGACGCCGGTCTTGATGGCGAGGAAGGCGGCAAGCAAGGTGGCGACAAGGCCGGGCTGGGTCAACAATACGCCGAAGTCGATCGACATGCCGACGGCGATGAAGAACAGCCCAAGCAGCAAGCCCTTGAACGGTTCCAGGTCCGTTTCGAGCGCGTGCCGATACTCCGAATCTGCCAGCAGCACGCCGGCGAGAAAAGTGCCGAGGGCCATCGACATGCCCACCGACTGCATCAACAGTCCGATGGCAATGACGAGCAGTAATGCGAATGCGGTGAATATTTCACGCATATCGGTTTTCGCGATCATCCGCAGCACCGGCCGGATGAGATAGCGGCCTCCGAAAATCAATCCGGCGATGACGCCAACCACCTTGAGCGCGCTCAGCCATCCCGTGCCGCCGTGTCCGACGTCCTGCAAACCCAGCAGCGGGACGATGGCGATCATGGGAATCGCGGCGATATCCTGGAACAGAAGGATCGCGAATGCGGCCGTGCCAGCGGGGGTAGCCATCAGGTTTCGCTCTTCCAGCGTCGCCAGGGCGAACGCGGTCGAGGACAGTGATAGCCCGAGCGCGGCGATCAGGCATACTTTCCACGACACGCCGAACATCAGTCCGGCCGCCAGCAGGCCTATCGTGACGACGGCGACCTGCGCTCCGCCCCAGCCGAAGATGGAACGGCGCAGCGCCCACAGACGTTTCGGGTCAAGTTCGAGGCCGATCAGGAACAGCAGCAAGACCACGCCGAATTCCGAAAAATGCAGAATATCCTGCACTTCGCGGATGAAGCCCAGGCCCCACGGTCCTATGGCAATACCTGCCAGCAGATATCCGAGGACGGCTCCGAGACCCAGGCGTTTTGCGATGGGCACGGCCAATACTGCGGCCGCAAGATAAATCAGGGCATTCAACAACAGGTTGTGTTCCATGGAGCCACCTAAGATTATTGACGGTGCGCGGAAAAATCGCTTGCGCCGGGCAGGCTTGCATCCGTCCATTGCGGATAGCTCGCGAGGAGTTCGCGATACGCCGCCACATGACGGTCGACCGCCGCTTCATCCACCTGGTGCGCGCCATGCAGGACGAAGGGCGGGAGCCAGCGCATGCCGCATAACAGCGCGGTCTGCTCTATCGGCGGAAGAAAGGCCGGAAATTCATGTCCGTGGTAGCCGCCTTCCTGGTATGACTCCTGGGCGCCACCGGCAGTCGCGACCAGCCAGAAATCCTTTCCGTGCAAGGCGGTTCCGCCGGGACCATAGGCCCAGCCGTATTCGAGTACCACGTCGACCCATTCCTTGAGCAGCGACGGCATGCTGTACCACTGTATCGGATGCTGAAAGACGATCAGCTGGGCTTCCGCCAGCAATGCCTGTTCCTGCCGGACATCGATGTAGAAGTCCGGGTAGGTTTCGTAGAGATTGTCGATGCGGACATTGGGCACCTGCTGTGCCGCTTCCGCCAGGCGGCGGTTGACGCGCGAGTGGTGCGGAGTGGGATGGGCATAGACAACCAGGATGCGCGGGGCGGGACTCATAAGCCGTATCTCGGAATCAGAATGCCCACCAAGGTACACAAAATCCGCGTCGCCGTCCTTGCCTGTGTCAAAGAGAGCGTCAGGCCATATGCGGCGCCGCTCAGTCGTCGGCGCTTGCGTCGAGTCCCGGGAACAGGATGTCGGTGAAACCGAAGCGAGAGAAATCCCTGATCCGTGCAGGGTAAAGTATGCCGGCCAGATGATCGCATTCATGCTGAACCACGCGCGCGTGAAAGCCGTCGACCTCGCGGCAAATGGCGTTGCCGTACTGGTCGAAGCCTTCGTAGCGCAGCTGCTTCCACCGCGGCACCATCCCGCGCAAGCCCGGCACCGAGAGGCAGCCTTCCCAGCCTTCTTCCATGTCGTCCGACAATGGCGACAGAACCGGATTGAGCAGCACGGTTTCGGGCACAGCGGGGGCATCAGGGTAGCGGGCGTTGTTGCTGAAGCCGAAGATAACCAGTTGCAGATTGACGCCGATCTGGGGCGCTGCAAGTCCGGCGCCGTTCGCCGCCCGCATGGTATCGAACATATCCGCGATCAACTCCTCCAGCTCGGAGATGCCGAACGCGGTAACCGGCTCGGCCTGCCGCAACAGCCTTGGATCGCCCATCCTGAGGATTTCTCTGACGCTCATGTTTGCCTGCTCAGCGCTGTCGCAGGTACTCTGCAAATGCCGCGCCGATCTCGGGATGCTTGAGGCCCATGGCAATGGTCGCCTTGAGATAGCCGAGCTTGGAACCGCAATCGTAGCGCTCTCCCTCGTAGCGATACGCCAGGACGCGATCGGATTTCATCAGCGCGGCGATGCCGTCGGTCAGCTGGATTTCTCCGCCGGCGCCCTTGCCTATGCCTTCAAGGCAGTCAAAGATCCTGGCGTCCAGCACATAGCGGCCGACGACTGCCAGTGTCGACGGCGCGGATGCAGGGTCCGGTTTTTCGACGATGCTGTTGATTTTTTCCAATGCCGTTTTGTATGGTGTCGCGGCCACGATGCCGTATTGGCACGTGTCGGCGCGCGGCACATCCTGGACCGCCAGAAGGCTGCATTCTTCCCGCGCATACATCTCCGTCATTTGCGCGAGCACCGGCGTTTGGCCTGGCGCGACATCCATGAAATCATCGGCCAGCAAAACGGCGAAAGGCTCGTTGCCCACCACCGGTCGCGCGCACAGTACCGCGTGGCCCAGGCCCAGCGGCGCCGACTGACGGATATAGATGCAATTGATGTTTTTCGGAACCGTACTGCGAAGCACCTCCAGCAAAGCCGTCTTGCCGCTGGACTGAAGCTCGGACTCAAGTTCGTAAGCCGTATCGAAATGATCTTCGATCGCGCGCTTGTTGCGCCCGGTGATGAACACCAGATCGGTGATGCCCGCAGCGACCGCTTCCTCGACGGCGTACTGGATCAAGGGCTTGTCCACGATCGGAAGCATTTCTTTCGGCTGCGCCTTGGTTGCCGGAAGAAAGCGGGTGCCCAGACCGGCAACCGGAAACACGGCGGTTCTTATTTTTTTCATGTCTGCTCCAGCAATTCACGTAACCCGGCTTCGTCGAGAACGGGGATGCCCAACTGCTCGGCCTTTGCGAGCTTGCTTCCAGCCTCTTCGCCGGCAATGACGAAGCTGGTTTTTTTCGAAACCGAGCCGGCCACCTTGCCGCCCGCGGCTTCGATCAGTTCCGCCGCCTCGTCGCGCGTCATCGTCGGCAGTGTTCCCGTCAGAACGAAAGTCTTGCCCTGCAAGGCCTTCGGGGCGGATTCCTTTCGCGCGCTCTCCGTCCAGCTTACACCGGCCGCGCGTAGCTGTTCGATCAGTTCGATATTGAGGGGATCCGACAGGAATGCCCGCACCGACCGCGCCACCACCGGGCCGATATCGGCCACCTCCAGCAATTGTTCTTCCGAAGCTTCCAGCAAGGCATCGAGTCCGCCGAAATGGCTGGCCAATTCTTTGGCGGTCGCCTCCCCCACGTGCCGGATTCCAAGCGCATAAATGAAACGCGCCAGGGTGGTCGACTTGGATTTCTCGAGCGCGGCAAGAACATTGCGCGCCGACTTGTCGGCCATGCGGTCGAGCTCTGCGAGCGACGTCAGTCCCAGCTTGTAAAGATCGGCGGCGGTCGCGATGACATGTTTGTCGACCAGTTGTTCGACCAGCTGCTCTCCGAGCCCTTCGATATCCATGGCGCGCCGCGAAACGAAATGCAGCAGTCCGCCCTTGCGCTGCGCAGGGCATTTGATCCAGCCGCCGGAGCAGCGTGCGACCGCTTCGTCTTCCGGTCGCACGATCGGCGAACCGCAAACCGGACAGGAGGACGGCATTACGAACGGTCGCGCGTCGGCAGGGCGAAGTTCCGGGACATGCGCCACGACTTCCGGGATGACATCGCCAGCCCGGCGCACGATCACCGTGTCGCCAATTTGGATATCCTTGCGCCGGACTTCATCTTCATTGTGCAAGGTCGCGTTGGTGACGGTCACGCCTCCCACGAAAACCGGCGCCAGACGCGCCACCGGCGTGATCGCTCCGGTGCGTCCGACCTGAATGCCGATATCCTGCACCACGGTCGTCGCTTCCTCCGCGGGAAATTTGTGCGCGATGGCAAAGCGCGGCGCGCGCGATACGAAACCGAGCTTCTGCTGATGTTCGAGCCGGTTGACCTTGTATACGACGCCATCGATATCGTACGGCAGGCGTTTGCGCTTCTCGGCGATGTCATGAAAGAACCGGAGCACCCCCTGCGCGCCTTCGACAAGCGCGCGCTCCCTGCACACGGCCAGCCCGAGTTCCGCATACCAGTTCAACAACTCGGCGTGGGATGCGGGCATTTCCGCACCTTCGATAACGCCGATGCCATAGGCAAAGAAACGCAGCGCGCGTTTCGCGGTGATGCGCGAATCCAGCTGCCGCAGGCTGCCGGCGGCAGCGTTGCGCGGGTTCACGAATTCCCTCTGCCCCGCTTCACGCTGTCGTGCATTGAGCTTTGCAAAATCCGCCTGGTACATCAGCACCTCGCCGCGCACTTCCAGCACGGACGGCGGACTGTCGGTGTGCAGGCGCAACGGAATCGCCTTGACGGTGCGCACGTTGGCGGTAACGTTTTCGCCCGTCATGCCGTCGCCGCGGGTCGCGGCCTGCACGAGAATGCCGTCCTCATAGCGCAGGCTGATTGCCAGCCCGTCGAATTTCAGCTCGGTTGAGTATTGCACCTCGGCCTCGGTAGCGAGGATCTCCTTGATGCGCCGGTCGAATGCGACGATATCGGCTTCACTGAAAGCATTGTTCAGCGACAGCATCGGCACCGAATGGCGGACCTGCATGAACTGCGGCAGCGGCACGCCGCCGACGCGCTGAGTCGGCGAATCGGGCGTGCTCAGCTCGGGGTGTTCCTGTTCAAGGTTCTGCAGCTCGCGAAACAGCTTGTCGTATTCGGCGTCGGGAATCGTGGGGTTATCGAGGACATAGTACGCATGACTGTGCCGGTTCAGTTCGGCTCTCAGCCAGTGCGCGCGCGCCAGCCAGTCGGCAGCGCCCGGAGTTGTGCCGGCGCTTTCGGAGTGCGCCGCATCGGAAAACAGGTCTGGAGGCATCTTCAGCTAAATAAACGGACTGCCCGGACGGAGCCAGCGGGAATCCCGGCCTGCTCCATATGCTGATAAAAAGCCGTCACCTGCCCGGCGATTTCCTCCACCGCGGCCGATGACAGCGGCTGATTGCTGTCGTCGACCACGGTACCGTCGAGTCTTGCGGCCAGCACCCGTGCGCACGCGACCATCGCGCTGAAACCATCGAACTCGGGGGCGACACGCGGAACGTCGAGCAGCAAGGTAAGGCGGGTGGTGGTTTCCGCCGCCATCGTTACGTTGGTGGACAGGGAAAACAGGAAACCGCCATCGCCGTTCGGCATGACAAGCCGCCCGTCCGGGCGCAGATCGAATCCCTGCCGCTCCAGAGCGCTTAGCAGGGTATTGATCGCCCAGGGCGCTGCATTGGCCTGGATGTTGACGCTCAGCTGAGCATCGTATTCCACGACAAACTGGTGCAGCGCCTTGGCGTTCGTCATGACCTTTGTCATATCGGGAACATCCGGTTCTGCATCAATGTCATCCGCGATTTGGCGCAGCTGCATGATCAGCTCGGAAAATTCGAGCTCGTTCAAGGCACTTGCGCGATTCGCGAGCTGTACGCCGGCCATCAGTTGCCGATAAACACCGCCATGGGCGATGGGATCCCAGCTTCCGTCGGCAAGCTCGCCGATGAAATGCACGGGCTTGTTGCCGACGTGGCGCAGCGATTGCAATCTGGGCAGAAGCTTTTCTCCCCGGATCGGCGCCTCCAGCGTCAGCGGAATCAGGCAATCGATCAATTCATCGACCGGCAGATCCTTGCGCGGAGGCTTGGTCACGGCCGCGGGCTCATCGACGGCAAGCGCCTCGCCGCTCGCCGACTCAGCTCCCTCCGCGACGACGGGGG
>JAQGLQ010000527.1 GCA_028292785.1 Noviherbaspirillum sp.
GCCATGACCACCATGTTGGGAATGCAGCGCAGGTAGGCGATATCGTAGTTGCCGGCGTGCGTCGCGCCGTCGGCGCCCACCAGGCCGGAGCGGTCGAGGGCGAAGGTGACGTCAAGGTTCTGCAGGGCGACGTCGTGGATCAGCTGATCGTAGCCGCGCTGCAAGAAGGTGGAATAGATGGCGACCACCGGCTTCATGCCCTCGCATGCGAGTCCGGCGGCGAAGGTCACCGCATGCTGCTCGGCGATGCCGACATCGTAATAACGATCGGGGAATTTCTGTTCGAACCGCACCATGCCCGACCCCTCGCGCATCGCCGGCGTGATGCCGACCAGGCGTCCGTCCCTGGCCGCCATGTCGCACAACCAGTCGCCGAACACCTGGGTGTAGGTCATCTTGCTCGCGGCGGCGGGCATGATGCCTTCGGCCGGATTTAACTTGCCGGGGCCGTGGTACAGCACCGGATCGGCTTCGGCCAGCTTGTAGCCCTGGCCTTTCCTGGTCACCACATGCAGGAATTGCGGGCCTTTCAGGTGCTTCAGATTCTGCAGCGTAGGTATCAGCGATTCCAGGTCGTGTCCATCGATCGGCCCGATGTAGTTGAAACCGAATTCCTCGAACATGGTCGCCGGCACCACCATGCCTTTGGCATGCTCCTCCAGCCGTTTGGCCAGTTCGAGCATCGGCCCGGGCAGCATCGACCGGCCGACGTTCTTGGCGGTGGCGTAAAACTTGCCGGACATCAGCCGGGCAAGATAGCGGTTGAGCGCGCCGACCGGCGGCGAGATCGACATGTCGTTGTCGTTCAGGATCACCAGCAGATTGATATCGTTATAGACGCCGGCGTTGTTCATCGCCTCGAACGCCATGCCAGCGGTCATCGCACCATCGCCGATCACCGCGATGGCATGCCGGTCTTCGCCCTTGGTTTTGGCGGCGAGCGCCATGCCGAGCGCGGCGGAAATCGAGGTCGACGAATGTGCGGTGCCGAAGGTGTCATAGACGCTCTCCGCGCGCCGCGGGAATCCCGAGATGCCGTTCAACTGGCGCAGCGTCTTCATCTGCTCGCGGCGGCCGGTCAGGATCTTGTGCGGATAGGTCTGGTGCCCGACATCCCACACCAGCCGGTCTTCAGGCGTGTTGAAGACATAATGCAGCGCGATGGTCAGCTCGACGGTGCCGAGATTGGAAGACAGGTGGCCGCCGGTGCTCGACACCGAATCGAGCACGAAGGCGCGCAGTTCGTCGGCCAGCGGCTTGAGCTGGCTGCGCGACAGTCTGCGCAGATCGGCGGGTCCATCGATTTTTTTAAGCAATTCCATACTTATGCTTTCCGCTGCACGATCAGATCCGCGATGTCGCGCAGGCGCCGTGCTTTATCTCCGAATGGCATGAGCGCGCGGTGCGCGTCATCCCGCAATTTTTCCGCCAGTGACCTCGACCGCTCAAGGCCGAGTATCGATACATAGGTCGGCTTGTTATCGGCGGCATCCTTGCCGGCCGTCTTGCCCAGCGTGGCGGAATCGGCCGTCGCATCGAGCACGTCGTCGACCACCTGAAACGCCAGGCCGATCGCATCGGCATACGCTTTCAGCGCCGCCTCTTCGCCGGGCGACAGCGACTTGCCGCTGAGCGCGCCCAGCAACACCGCCGCGCCGAGCAGCGCACCGGTCTTCATCCGGTGCATCCGTTCCAGCTCGGCCTGCGATAGCGTCAGGCCGACACTCGACAGGTCGATCGCCTGGCCGCCGCACATGCCGAGCGAACCGGCGGCATGCGCGAGCACGCGGATCATCTCGATCCTGCGCGCCGGCGCGACCGTGCTTTCCTCGGACAAGACCAGGAAAGCCTGGGATTGCAAGGCGTCGCCGACCAGCAAGGCGGTCGCTTCGTCGTATTTCACATGCACCGTCGGTTTGCCGCGCCGCATGGCGTCGTCATCCATGCATGGCATGTCGTCATGCACCAGCGAATACGCATGGATCATTTCCACCGCGGCGGCGGCGCGCCCAAGCGCTGCGGCATCCGCCGAAAACAGGTCGCCGGCCGCGAATGTCAGCAGCGGGCGAATCCGCTTGCCGCCGTCCAGCACCGCGAATCGCATCGCTTCATGCAGGCGCTCCGGCGCAGCGCGGTGCGGCAGGAGAGCGGCCAGCGCATCTTCCATGTCCGCCTGAACGCATTTCATCCAGCCGTCGAAAGTCTGTTCCGCCGTCATTCGTCGGCCTCGATCCCGGCATCCGATGCGAACGGCTTCAGCATCTCGCCTTCGAGCACCTTGACCTGGCTCTCCACCTTGTCGAGCTGGCCCGCGCAAAATTTCACCAGTTCGGAACCGCGCTTGTAGGCGGCGACCGAAGCTTCCAGCGGCAATTCGCCTGCTTCCATCTGCGCGACAAGTTCTTCCAGTTCGGCCATCGCTTCTTCAAACGATGCCGGAAGGGCCGCGGGCATAGGGTTCTTTGACATAACGGAGAGTTGAAGTTTAGCCCGACATTTTAGAGCAAACCCCGCCCCAGGGTTGGGAATCGGCATCGGCGGGGCACATTTGCCGCCGCCGGATAGCCGGCTGGCGCACCGCAAGCGGCGATGACTTGTCCATGCGGCAACAATAAAGACCACAACATTAATATGGGTCAGGGGGCCGCATCAAAATAGGCACATGCTTGATCCGTTTGCCGCGGCTTGGCCTATCTTGGTATGTCAGTGCCTCGGTTCCATCGGAAGTCATCCATGCGGAGGAAGGTTCCATACGGCAATGCCGGGACTTGGTTTAATTGGCTAGGGTATAATCTGCGGTTCTGTCCAAAATTTCCGTTTCATTTTTTGAATACCGGTTTTTGCGGATTCTTTCTCTCTTAGGTTGGTGCAAATTAATTTGGGGGTGGGGATGTCCGATCTGGCTAATTTTGCCAAGCTCGCGCGATCCAACGCGCAACTTCCGGTCAACGTCTACTTCGACGACAAGCTGTTGCAGCAGGAAATCAAGCATTTATTCCATCTGGGCCCGCGCTATGCCGGCCACGAACTGATGGTTCCGAACACAGGCGACTACGCCACGCTCGCATGGGAAAACGAAGGGCGCATGCTGGTGCGCAATGCGCAGGGCATCGAGCTCATGTCCAATGTCTGCCGCCACCGGCAGGCGAAAATGTTCGATGGCCGCGGCAATGCAAGCAATCTCGTTTGCCCGCTTCATCGCTGGACTTACGATCTCAAGGGCGAGCTCATCGGCGCGCCGCATTTCGGCGAGACGCCGTGCACCCACCTTTCGAAGACGCCGCTGCAAGGCTGGAACGGCCTGCTGTTCGAGCAGAACGGCTTCAATGTCGCACAGAGAATGGCCGGGCTCGGCGTCGCCAGGGATCTCGACTTCAGCGGCTACATGCTCGATCACGTCGAAGTCCACGAGTGCGACTACAACTGGAAGACCTTCATCGAAGTCTATCTCGAGGACTACCATGTCGAACCGTTCCACCCCGGGCTCGGCAGCTTCGTCACCTGCGACGACCTGCGCTGGGAACTCGGCGACGGCTACAGCGTCCAGACTGTCGGCGTGAATCATGCACTGGCGCGCTCCGGCACGCCGAAGTACAAGAAATGGCAGGAACAGGTACTCAAGTTCCGCAATGGCGTCGCGCCGCCGCATGGCGCGATCTGGCTGACGCTCTATCCGAACATCATGGTCGAATGGTATCCGCATGTGCTCGCGGTCTCCACGGTGTGGCCCAGAGGACCGCAGAAGACCGTCAACGTGGTCGAGTTCTACTATCCGGAGGAGATCGTTCTGTTCGAGCGCGAATTCGTCGAAGCGGAACGCGAGGCTTACATGGAGACCTGCATCGAGGATGACGAGATCGCGCTGCGCATGGATGCCGGACGACGCATCCTGATGGAGCGGGGAGTCAACGAAGTCGGCCCCTATCAGTCGCCGATGGAAGACGGCATGCAGCATTTCCACGAGTGGTACCGCAGCCGCATGCCGTTCTGAAACCGGAATTCGGCGTATCATCTGAGGCCGCCCGGCTCGTTCCGGGCGGCTATTTTTTTCTGGCCTTACCTTTCCGATCTCATGCAGTCACTCTGGATGCTTTTCGCCAGCTTCTTGTTCGCCATCATGGGCGTATGCGTGAAGCTGGCATCCGATATCTACTCCACTTCCGAACTCGTCATGTACCGGGGCGTGGCCGGCGTACTGTTTCTCGCCGTCCTGGTCCGCCTGCGGGGCGGCACCTTCAGGACCAGCCTCCCCTGGCATCATCTGTGGCGCGGCATGGTGGGCGTGACTTCACTCCTGCTGTGGTTTTATGCGATCAGCGAGCTGCCGCTGGCGACCGCGACGACACTCAATTACATGGCGCCGATCTGGTTCGCGGCGATCCTGTTCATGGCGGGCCTGCTGCGCGCGCGGAAGAAATTCGAATGGGGTCTGACCGCCGCCATCATCCTGAGCTTCATCGGCGTCACCATGCTGCTGCAACCGTCGATCAAGTCCGATCAATGGCTCGCCGGCCTGATGGGCCTCGGCTCCGGCTTCCTGTCCGCGCTCGCCTATCTCGCGGTCAAGAAGCTCGGACAAATGGGAGAGCCGGAATACCGCGTGGTGTTTTATTTTTCGCTGACCGGCATCATCGCCGGCATGCTGGGTGCCGTCGCCGGTCCGGGCTTCCCGGGCAACGACGATGTGACATGGCATACGCACAGCCTTGTCGGCGTGATCCTGCTGCTCGGCATCGGCGTCACCGCGACCATCGCGCAGATGGCGATGACGCGCGCCTACCGGCTTGGCAATACGCTGGCCACGGCGAACCTGCAATACGCGGGCATCCTGTTTTCCAGCTTCTGGGGATTTCTGATTTGGGATGACCGATTCGATTTGATAGCATGGCTCGGCATTGCCGTGATCCTGATCAGCGGCGTGACAGCTACTTACTACAACACGCGCAACGCCTCGCCACGGACCGCGAAAACTCCCGTTGCCGAGGCCAACGACCCGATCGCCACCGAGGTTTAGCCCTCGTCATCAAGGAGTGTGCAGTGACCTATACCACCCTCATTTCCGCCGCCGACCTGGCGTCCCATGCAGCCGACCCGCGATGGGTGATCATCGACTGCCGGCATGATCTGACCGATCCCGGTGCGGGCCGCGCCGCCTACGCGTCCGGACATATTCCCGGCGCGGCCTTTGCGCATCTCGATACCGACCTGTCCGACAAGCGCCCCGGGCCGAACGGCGAATTTCGCGGTCGCCATCCTCTGCCCGACCGCGAAGCGTTCGCCGTGACCTTGCGGCGCTGGGGCATCGGCAACGATTCCCAGGTGATCGTCTACGATGCGCAGAGCGGCATGTTCGCCGCGCGCTTGTGGTGGATGCTGCGCTGGGCCGGACATGAAGCGGTCGCCGTGCTCGATGGCGGGCTGCAGGCGTGGCAGGCGCAGGGAAGCCCCTTGGGCGAAACCGACGCACCCCGTCCGCCGGGGAATTTCGAACTCAAGCCGTCCATCGCGGCAACCGTTGGGGTCGACCAGGTCGTCGCCAATCTGTCGAACGCCGAACGCATCGTGATCGACGCGCGCGCGCCCGACCGCTTTCGCGGCGAGAATGAAACGCTCGATCCCGTGGGCGGCCGTATTCCCGGCGCGAAGAATCGCTTTTTCAAGGACAACCTGCAGGCAGACGGGCGCTTCAAGCCGGCCGGTGAACTGCGCGCGGAGTTCGAAGCGCTGATCCGTTCGCCGGCGACGAGCATCATGCAATGCGGTTCGGGGGCCACCGCCTGCCATAACCTGCTGGCGATGGAAGTCGCCGGCCTGTCCGGCGCGGCGCTGTATCCGGGCTCCTGGAGCGAGTGGTGCGCCGACCCGTCGCGCCCGGTAGCCACCGGCGCCGCCTGAACATAACGCTCAGTGGTGGCTGCCCCACCCGGTCACGAACAGCACGATGGCCACGCCCACTGTAATCAGGATGATTTGCGGTATCGTCTCGCGCAATGTGGCGCGCCGCTGCATCTGCGGCATCAGGTCGCTGAGCGCGATATAGATGAATCCGGATGACGCGAACACCAGCACGTAAGGAATCAACTCGGTGGCCCGGTCAAGCGTCAGATAGCCGAGCACGCCGCCGATGATTGCCATCAGGCTGCACAGGAGGTTGTAGACATAGGCCCGTGTGCGGCTGAAGCCGGCATTGAGCAGCACGATGAAGTCGCCGATTTCCTGCGGGATCTCGTGCGCGATGATCGCCAGGGCGGTCAGCAGCCCCAAATTGGGATTGGCCAGGAATGCCGCCGCGATCAGAATGCCGTCGGTAAAGTTGTGCAAGCCGTCGCCGACGAGAATCATCCAGCCGGCCTTGCCTGCTTCATCCTTATCGTGTCCATGCTTGTGCGCATGGCCGTCGCCTTCGTAATGATGCGAATGCCGCAGAATGGCGAATTTCTCGAGCAGGAAAAACCCCAGCAGTCCGACCAGCAGCGCCGCGAACAACGCATGCGAATCCGCCTTGGACTCAAAGGCTTCCGGCAATGCATGCAGCAGCGAGGTGGAAAGCAGTATGCCGACCGACAGGCTGACCATGCGCTCCACCACTTTCGACAGCAGTGAAAACGAGAAGACTGCTGCTGCCGAAATACTGATGACGCCGGCCAGAGTCGTGGCAAGAAGAATGGAAAGCAGCGTGGGGTCGATTTTGAGCCTCAGTGTTTATGCAACAAAGTTGCAAATTAAAACACAGTCGGCGAGATTCAGCAATTCATGAAGAAAACCGATCAATCCGCACCGGCCGCGCCGATCCCCCACCCCGAAACAAGTTCCTCAATGCGCCTGGTCCCAGTTCGGACCCACGCCGACCTCAGCGATCAGCGGCACCTTCAGGTTGCCCACGCCGCTCATCAGCTCCGGCAGTTTCTCGCGGATGTAAGGCAGTTCCGCCTCCGGCACTTCCAGCACCAGTTCATCGTGCACCTGCATCACCATCTTCGATTGGAGCTTCTCCGCTTCCAGCCAGTTCTGTACCGCTATCATCGACAGCTTGATCAGGTCGGCGGCCGTGCCCTGCATGGGCGCGTTGATCGCGGCGCGCTCGGCGGCTTGGCGGCGCGGGCCGTTCGGCGAATTGATTTCGGACAGCCACAGGCGGCGCCCGAACACTGTCTCGACATACCCGTGCTCCTTGGCCGCCATGCGGGTGTGGGCCATGTATTGCGCCACCCCGGGGTAGCGGCTGAAGTATTTTTCGATGTACATCTGCGCCGCCGAACGCTCGATCCCGAGGTTGGCGGCAAGGCCGAATGCGCTCATGCCGTAGATCAGGCCGAAGTTGATCACCTTCGCATAGCGGCGCTGCTCGGAGGTGACTTCGGGCGGCGCGACGCCGAATATCTCGGCGGCTGTCGCGCGGTGGATGTCTTCGCCTTCCGCGAAGGCGCGCAGCAGGTTGGGATCGCCCGAAATATGGGCCATGATGCGCAGCTCGATCTGCGAATAGTCGGCCGATACGATGACGTTGCCGGGCTGGGCGATGAACGCTTCGCGGATGCGCCTGCCTTCGGCGGTACGCACCGGAATGTTCTGCAGGTTGGGCTCGTTGGAGGCCAGCCGCCCGGTGACCGCGACCGCCTGCGCATAATTGGTATGCACGCGGCCGCTGGTCGCGTCGACCATCTTGGGCAGCTTGTCGGTGTAAGTCGACTTCAGTTTCGACAGGCCGCGGTAGTCGAGCAGGATCTTGGGCAGCGGATAATTCTCCGCCAGCTTCTGCAATACTTCCTCGTCGGTCGACGGCGTGCCCGAGGGCGTCTTCTTGACCACCGGCAGTTTCAGCTTGTCGAAAAAAATCTCGCCGATCTGCTTCGGCGAATTCAGGTTGAACGGCTGGCCGGCCAGCTCATACGCCTTCGCCTCCATCTCGAGCATGCGCTTGCCGAGTTCGTTCGACTGCGCCGCGAGCAGCCCGGTGTCGATCAGCACGCCATTGCGTTCGATCTTCTGCAGCACGACCGCAGTCGGCAGTTCGATCTTTTCGTAGATGAACCTCAGACGCTCGTTCTTCTCGATATGAGGCCACATGGTCAGGTGCAATTGCAGGGTAACATCGGCGTCCTCGGCCGCGTAGTCGGTCGCCCGCTCGATTCCCACTTCGTCGAAGCAGATCTGCGACGCCCCCTTGCCGCAGACCTCCTCGAACTTGATCGTCTTGCGATTGAGATGCCGCAGCGCGAGGTTGTCCATGTCATGCGGCTTGTGCGATTCGAACACATAGGACTGAAGCAAGGTGTCATGCACGATGCCGCGCAGCTCGATGCCGTGGTTCTCGAAGATATGCGCATCGTATTTCAGGTGCTGGCCGACCTTGGGCTTGCCCGGGTCTTCGAGCCAAGGCTTGAGTTTCGCCAGCACATGCTCGCGCGCGAGTTGCGCCGGCGCGCCCGGAGAGCGGTGCGCGACCGGAATGTAGGCGGCGACGCCCGGCTTGCAGCACAGCGAGATACCGACCAGCCGGGCCTGCAGCGGATCGAGCGAGGTGGTCTCGGTATCGACCGAAGTAAGCGATGCCGCA
>JAQGLQ010000481.1 GCA_028292785.1 Noviherbaspirillum sp.
CGCCCTGATGGATGCGGAACTCGATATCGAAAATTCTCCATCTGCAGCGAAATCGCGCAGCGCGATATTTTCGCCACACCGTACGGAAGGATTCACTCCCGGCTGTGGCGCCGGCAACAGCACGCTTCACTGGGGACTTTGCACCCGGGCACCGGAGGGAGGTCCTCCCATATGGCAAACCGTCGACTTTCTCGATCAATCCGCGAACGCAAGGTCCGTACCCTATGGCCACTTTACCGGACATGTGCTCCAGACCGGGGTCGGGACGTTGCCTGCAAGACCCCCGCGCTATGTAATCGAACTTATTCCTTACAACAGGGCGGGCGAGGAGGCCACCATTGAAGACCGGGTTTATTTTTATCGAATAACCGCCATAGGCTTCGGAGCCCGCGACTCCACTCAAGTTGTATTGCAGACCTTTTACCGAAAAGATGGGAACCAGGAGAACTGATGTCGCTTCAACTTGTTAAAGCCCTCGTCGCGGCCCTGCTGCTTCACGCAAGCACTATGCTCTGTGCAGCTGGCAATCCCCTCCTCGACCTCGCTCACACGCCATTGCGCAATGGCCGCGGCAATGTGCACCCAAATCTGCTGCTCAGTCTTTCCGCCGATTTCTCGCTGGCGCGCCTCGCTTATCGCGGGGATCACGAGACCTATGACAGAAATCACGACTATGTCGGTTACTTCAACTCAGCGAAGTGTTACGCATATAACGGTGGAAACCGAAACCTAAGGGAAAGCGGAACGCTTGCCGAGCTCGGGTACTTTCATATCGCCAGTGACGCAGATGTGATGCACGAATGCGACGGCAGCACATTCAGCGGGAATTTTCTGAATTGGGCGGCATCCTCGATGATCGATATCGTGCGATATGCCTTGACGGGAGGCGACCGCGTTTATGACGACGACAAGACAACCATCCTGCAGCGGACTGTTCTGAAGGATGTCGGGATGCCGAACTTCTACGCGCACGAAACCTATTTCCCCCGCCGCACGCTCAAGGAGGGAGGCAAGTCCAGTGCGCCGCATCGCGTCACCCCTTTCAAGAATATCCATACGCTGTATGTGGTGTCCTGCCGTAACCGGCTCCTGTTCAGCGATCAACGCAGTGAGAATGTCGAGGACGGCCACGCCTGGTGCATGTCCGCATACGACGGCGCAAATGAAGTACCCCGAAACGCGATTGATAAAAAGCTCGGTGAATACCTTGCCAGAGTCAAGGTATGCGACAGTCATGAGGGCTCATCCCGGAGCGATCTGTGCCACAAATACGCGAACGCTTATAAGCCCGTCGGTGAACTGCAGCGCAACGCTGACAAAATTCGCTTCGGCGTCATGGGATATCTCCTCGATGACGACAAACGCCGCTATGGCGGTGTGCTGAGGGCACCCATGAAGCACATCGGGGAGCAAAGCATTATTGTTCCAAATTTCACTCGGATGGTGAATGACAGGCCTGAATGGGATCCGGCCACGGGAGTTGTGTATTCACACCCGGACGAGCCGACGGATCGAAACAACAGCGGCAAAAATAGCGGCATGGCCAACTATCTGAATAAGTTCGGCCGCTCGGGAAAATACAAGACCCACGATCCGTTAAGCGAGCTGTACTACGAAGGCATCCGCTATTTCCAGGGAAAGGGGCCAACGCCGGAAGCTACAGCCAAGATCACCGAAGGCATGAAAGATGAATTTCCCGTCATCGAGTCATGGGTCGATCCGATCATGAGCTCATGTCAACGGAACTATATTCTATCGCTTGCTGACGCCAGCACCCATTACGACCGCTATGTGCCGGGCAATAGCCGGATACAGATAGGAAGTGAGGACGCCTTCGACAATGAGCGGGTACCCGAAGGAAAAGATGCGACCCGACTCGATGTCAGGACCTGGACCGAGAGAATAGGGAAGATGGAAGCCGACGAGAATGGCGATTACAGAAATCCGGCGGCCAACAAGAAACTTGCAAACCTTCATCTGGCCGACACGGGCGCGGACGGACACGGTGCCTACTACATGTCCGGGCTGGCATACTGGGCAAATACCCATGATCTGCGCGGCGACAAGCCGACGCGGGTCAAGACGTTCGTCATTGATGTGGATGAAACCGGTGATGTTGATATCGATAGCAGCAGGCGCGCGGTCAAACCACGCGATAGTCAGCTTTACCTCGCTGCGAAATACGGCGGTTTCAACGACAGCAACGGCGACGGCAATCCTTTCGTTACCGCTGCCATTGATGGAGAAACCCTGATCGACGGCACGGAACTCGAGTGGGGCAACGGTAAAGGCAATCCGACAAATTACTTCCTGGCCGGGCAGCCAAAGGAATTGATCAAGGCAATACGCACCGTGTTCAGGCGTGTCGGCGCCACCGGCTATTCGGGCTCGGACCTCGCCGCCTGGTCAGGCAGAGTTGCATCCGATGGTGCATTCGTCTATCGCGCGGGCACTGACGTTTCAGGGCTGAACGGACAGTTCAAAAAAATCGAAATCGTACGCGACGTAAAGGGAGAACTCGCGCTGGCAGATGCCGCCGAATGGGATGCGGCGAAGATACTGACCGGCCTGCCGAACACAAAAAAGGCGGCGGAGACACCGGCCGTTCCGGAGCCCGAAGCCCGAAGAATCTACACGATGGCCTTCGATGAACGCGATGCGCCCGCAACGGTGGAATTCAGGTGGAGCAGACTCGATAGCATTCAAAAAGCGGCGCTCGACATATCCCCGGAAACCGGAAGCCATGACGGCCTCGGGGAAAGACGTCTGGAATATCTACGTGGCGACCGTAACCTGGAACTTCATTCTTCCGGAAAACAGCGGATCTTCCGTACCCGTGTTTCGATCCTGGGAGACATCGGAAACAGCAATCCGGTTTACGTGGGCCCGCCTGCCGCGAACGTGCATGGACCGGCCTATCAGGAATTCATCGACAAGAACCGGGGCCGGATGCGCGCTGTCTATGTGGGTGCCAATGACGGAATGCTTCACGCATTCAGCGCGGTTGACGGCAAGGAGCTGTTCGCATATGTCCCGCGGGCGCTGATCCCACAGTTGAACCAATTGACGGATATCGATTTTGTTCATCGGCCTTACGCGGACGGAATGATATCCGTTGGCGACGCAATGGTTCGAGGCAAGTGGAAAACCATACTTGCATCCGGCATGGCCGCCGCAGCACAGGGTGTATTCACGCTGGACATCACCGACCCGTCCAGCTTTGGCAGCGGTCTGGGAAGTATTTTCGAGTTCACGGATGCCGACGATCCCGATATGGGCAATCTTTTCGGCCCGCCGCTCATCGCGAAGTTTCGGGTGGCCAGCGGCAAGGACGGCTCGCCTGAGTACCGTTATTTCATTGTTGTTCCAAGTGGAGTGAATAATTACAAGGACGACGGTGACAAGAAATTCAACAACGACGCTGCCGGCGCACTATTTCTGCTGTCCCTGGACAAGCCTGCGGGCGAAAAATGGAAGCTGGGCGAGAACTATTACAAATTCCGAACACCCAGCCAGGATGCCACGCACTACGCCGGTTTGAGCGCCCCGGCATTGGTTGCCGATGGTGACGGGGCCGTGCGCCGTGTCTATGCAGGTGATCTGCAAGGCAATCTTTGGCGCTTTGACTTTAACGGAACGGCACCCTGGAATGACGCGCTTTCAGGCACCACCCCGCTGTTTGTGGCGAAGGCGCCCGTAGCTTCGACGGATAGCGAAACCACGGATGCCAAGACAATTCGCCAGCCAATCACCGTCCAACCCAAAGTCCTGTTCGCGCCTGGTGGCGGATATGTGGTCCTGTTCGGTACTGGGAAACTGCTTGAGCACGCTGATACCGCGCCCGGCAACTTCCGTGCGCAATCGTTCTATGCCGTCTACGATGCTGCCAAAAAAATCACAGAGGAATCGGAGCAGCAAAGCCATATCCAACGCACAGAGTTGATGCCACGTACGCTTGCGAAGACGGCAGACGGAGCATTCACCATCGAGGGCAAGCCGTTTTCATACGGAGAAGGAGCGAGGTCGATAAAAGGCTGGTACTTCGACTTTTTCGACTCCGCCATCACCGGCGAGCGTAGCGTGACGGATCCGATAGTCGCCGACGGCACACTGTTCCTTAACACCTTCTTGCCGGGGACTGATCCGTGTGTCGAAGCGAGCGGTCGCACCTATGTATTGAACGGATTGACCGGGTTGCCACCTGGGGGCGTCGCGACCGGAAAGAAGTCGGAAATCGGCATGTTGAGCTCGCCCGTCAAGTTCGGTGCCGTGGCCGAGGTCGGCCAAAGGAATGCGCTGGGTAGGCGCGAGGTGCGCAAGACCTATTCCGTGGTGAATTTTGGTACGGCGGGTGCAGAGCCAGCGCAAAAAGTCGAAGCGACTCTCCCGGCCGGGCGGTTCAGCTGGCGCGAGATCTTGAACTGGCAGGAGCTCAGAAATGCGATTGGCAAAAAGAAGTAAGTTCCGTAGCGGCATCAAGACGCACGGTCGCCGAATGGAGCATTCGTGCACAGGATTCACGCTGATGGAACTGATGGTGGCTGTTGCGGTCATGGCAATCCTTGCGACAATCGCTTA
>JAQGLQ010000521.1 GCA_028292785.1 Noviherbaspirillum sp.
GCGCGCTCGAAAATGTCGAATTTCCGATGGAAATACGCGGCGTGCCGCAAAAGGAGCGGCGCGAACGGGCACGGCGCTTTCTCGACATGGTCGGCCTGGCCGAATTCGAAAATCACCGGCCGTCGCAGCTGTCGGGCGGCATGAAGGCGCGCACCGCGATCGCCCGCACGCTCGCCGCCGAACCGCGCATCCTGCTGATGGATGAACCGTTCGGCGCGCTCGACGAACAGACGCGCATGCTGCTGGGCGACCAGATCATCCGCATCTGGAAGGAATTGCAGCAAACCACGCTGCTCATTACTCACAACATCACCGAAGCAGTGCAGCTCTCCGACCGCGTCGCCGTCATGAGTTACCGGCCGGGACGTATCAAGCGCATCGTCGATATCGATCTGCCACGCCCGCGCACGTCGGAAATGATTTCCGATGAACGCTTCGGCCGTCTGGTCGGCAGCATCTGGCAGGACTTGCGCGAGGAAGCGATGCGCGGATTGAAAGAGGCGGAGAGGGAACGCAACAAAGCCGGTTCCGCCTGATTATCGTGTAGCAAGGGGATTGATCCGAATGCAACTCCGGAAGCGCCGCAGAGCGTAGAACCGGACCACATCACAATCAAGGAGACACACATGATACGCTTTAAAAGAACAATGCTCGGCTGCGTCGTCGTTTCGCTGTTTGCCGGTTCTGCCTTCGCGCAGGAAAAAATCCGCGTCGCCAACAGCCAGAAAGACCTGTGGGATACCACCTATGTGATTTATGCCGAGCAGGCCAAGGGCTTCTTCAAGGAGGCCGGCATCGATCTTGAAGTGTTGTGGACCGATGGCGGCGCGGACACCCAGCAGGCGATCATTTCGGGCAGCCTCGACATCGGCCTCAACACCGGGGTGCTGGGCGTGATCGGCCCGATCGCCAAGGGCGCGCCGCTGACCATCCTCAGCGCTTCCATGACCGGTTCGCCCGACCTGTGGTGGTATGTGAAAGGGGATAGCCCGATCAAGTCGATGAAGGACACCACCGACAAGTCGGTCGCCTTCTCGCGGGTCGGCGCGTCCAGCCACCTGCTGGCGCTCGATCTGGCGGCGCATGCCAATGCCAAGCCGAAATTCGTAAGCACCGGCGGCATGCCGGCGACGCTGACGCAGCTCATGTCCGGACAGATCGACGTCGGCTGGGCCGCCGGTCTGTTCAGCTACGATCAGCTGCAGCAGGGGAAGATACGCCGTATCGCCATCGGCAACGATGCGCCTGGCGTGGCCGAGCAGACCGTGCGCGTGAATATTGCGAACTCCAACTTCGTGAAAGCCAAGCCCGAGCTGGTGAAGAAATTCATGGCCGCCTACAAGAAAGCGCAGGACTGGGCATACAGCGATCCGCAAGCGATCGAGATATATGCGAAGGCCAACAATGTGAGCGTCGATCTTGCGAGGAAAGCGCGGGACGAGATCTATCCGCGCAAAACGACGGCAATGAGCCCGGTCGGCGGCTTCGACATGTCGATGAAGCAGGCCATCGACAACAAGCGGCTGGACAAGCCGATTCCGCCGGAAAAGGTCAAGGAAATCCTGCGCTACGCCAACGAGCAGAAATAAGCCGTGGCCAACGCAGCGCGCGCGACTACGCTGGCCGGACTGGCCGGGCTCGTCGTCATCGTACTGATTTGGCACATGATCGTGGCGCAGGAATGGGTGTCCGCGTTCATCGTTCCGCCGCCGGCCGAAGTCTGGGCGGCGGGATTCACGCTGGCGAAGGAAGAGCGCCTGTTGAATTCCTTCCTGCTCACGCTCGGGGTCAGCTTCGCTGCGACCGCGATCGCGACGGCGATCGGCGTCAGCGGCGGCTGGCTGCTGTACCGCTACCGCATGCTCGGCGTCGCGTATGAAAGCTGGCTCGGCGCGCTGTTCTCGGCGCCCCTGATTCTTTTCTATCCGCTGTTCATGGTGATCTTCGGCCGCGGTTACACCACGCTGATCGTGATGGGCGTGTTTGCCGGCGTCATTCCCATTCTGCTGAAGACATGGGAAGGGTTGAGCGGCGTTCGTCCGGTGCTGATCAATGTCGCACGCTCTTTCAACATGTCCGACGCGATGGTGTTCCGCAAGGTAATGCTGCCGGCGGCGATACCGACGATTTTCACCGGCCTGCGGCTCGGCTTCATCTACACCATGATCAATGTGGTGGCGCTGGAATACCTGGCCAACTTCGGCGGCCTCGGTTTTCTGGTCGGCGAAATGTACGACCGCTTCGACATCCCGGCGATGTACGCGGCGGTGGTGTTCGTGATCGGCGTCAGCATCATCGGATTCTGGTCGTCGGAAAGGTTGGAACAATGGCTGCTCAAGGCATGACCGCCGCACCCGCCCGCCGTCCGGCCGGCGCGAGCGCGGCTTCGCGCGTCACGCTGATCCGGAGCCTCACCGTCGCCATCATCTGGGTCGCCTGGGAAGTGCTCGCGCGTTCAGGATGGCTGTACGAAGGCGTGATCCCGTCGTCGCTGGCGGTGCTCGCGTCGGTATGGAAGCACCTGAACGATCCGGTTTTCTACCGGCACATTGAGCGGACCTTTTATGAAGTCATCGCCGGCATGTCGATCGGTACGGCGCTCGGCCTGATGTTCGGCATTTTCATCGGGCGCTCGCGCTTCTTCGGCAGGGTGCTGGAGATTTACGTCAACGTGCTGGCGCCGGCGCCGAAGATCGTGTTCCTGCCACTGCTGATGGTCATCTTTGGCGTCGATTTCGGCTCCAAGGTAGCGATGGGCGCGGCATCCGCGTTTTTCCCGGTCGCCGTCGCGACGCTGTCGGCCATCCAGCTGGTCAATCCCGTGCTGATCAGGGTCGCCCAAAGCTTCAATGCGACTGTCTGGCAGCTTGTGAGCAAGGTCTACCTGCCGGCCATGATCGAGCCATTGGTGTCCGGCATGCGTCTTGGACTCGGCGTTGCGATCATCGGCGTGCTGCTGGCCGAAATCAAGCTGTCCAACATCGGGCTCGGCCATCTCGCGATCCAGCACTACAATCAGTTCAAGATCGCCGACATGTATGCGGTACTACTGATTACTTTCGCGCTGGCAGTGGGAGCCAACTCCTTGATCGGCGCGCTGGCGCGGCGGGTGCAACGGCGTTAATTAAAAATTTAAAAAAACCGATGCGAATCCAGAATGCCGTCAACATCGACGACCTTGCGCGTCTTGCCAGACGGCGCCTGCCGGCCGTGATCTTCGATTTCCTCGACGGCGGGGCGGAAGATGAAACGACGCTGCGCGCCAACCGCGCCGCGTTCGAAGATTACCGCTTCCGTCCGCGCCTTCTGACCGGCCACACGAAACGCGATCTTTCGATCGAGCTGTTCGGCGACAGGCTGGCGCTGCCATTCATGATCGGCCCCACTGGACTCAACGGCATTCACTGGACAGACGCCGATCTCGCACTTGCCCGCGCCGCCGCCGAAGCCGGTACGGCATTCGCCCTGTCCACCGCGTCCAACAATTCGCTGGAACAGGTGGCGGAATGCGCCATCGGTCCGAAATGGTTTCAGCTCTATCCATGGGGCGACCGCGCATTGTGCGGGCGACTGATGGCGCGGGCGAAGAGCGCCGGCTACAGGGCACTGGTCGTCACGGTCGATTCGCTGATTCCCGGCAATCGCGAGCGCGACGTCCGCAACCGCTTCTCGCACCAGTTGCGCTTCACGCCCAAGGTGATGGTCGATGGTCTTGCGCACCCCGGCTGGCTGACCGGGGTGTGGCTGCGCAGAGGAATGCCACGTTTTGAAAACATCGCGGAATTCGCGCCGCCCGGCGCCAATGCACGCGCGCTCGCGGACTTTACGCGCTCGCAGCGCAACGCCGGCCTCAATTGGAAAGATATCGCCTGGATGCGGGAATGCTGGGACGGGCCGATGTTATTGAAAGGCGTGCTGACCGTCGAGGACATGCTGCAAGCCGGCTCTCTGGGCGTCGATGGTGTCATCATCTCCAATCACGGCGGCCGCCAGCTGGACGGCGCGGTCACCACGATGGAGGTCTTGCCCGAGATGGTTGCCGCCGCCGGAAATACGATGGTGGTGCTCATCGACGGCGGCTTCCGGCGCGGCGCCGACATTATCAAAGCACTGGCGCTCGGTGCGAAAGGCGTGCTGCTCGGACGTGCCACGCTCTACGGCGTCGCTGCCGGCGGACAGGCCGGGGCAGCGAAGGCGTTGTCGATTCTTGAAAGTGAAGTGGACCGCGTCATGGCGCTGATCGGCTGCGCATCGATCGCGGAACTATCGCCACAGCATGTATGCCGCGCTCGCTGAGGAGCACGGCTGAACGCTATGACCTGAAGAAACGGCGTTCGCGGCCGGAGCCAGAGTCCGTGATTTTCTGCGCATCCACCAGGGCATTGAGGGCAGGGGAGACGCGCTGTTTCAGTATCTGGACCTGAGCCTTGTCCCGCGCGAAACCGAGGGCCGCCGCTGCCGCGTTCGCTATGTCAACCGCCGACTGAGGCTGGTCGGTGACCAGTTCCAGCCAGAAGTCACCGCCGGTGGTCGGGAAGACGCGCGCCTCTCTCGTGCCCTGGCCGGCCTTGGAACGGCTCTCTGTTTTCGCTGAAGCGCGTTTCCTGCCCTTGGCGGATTCCTGCTGTTGCGATCCTGTTTGACCGTTGCCGACGGTCTCCAACTGCTCGAGCGCCCGCTCAAGGGCCTCCACTCGGGAAAGGTAATAAGCCATTCCCTGTTTCGCCATGATCAGTTCCGCTGCAACCGCTTCCCGTGCCAGTTTGATATTGGGCGTCATTCAGGTTCTTCCTTCATTTATAAAAAAGTTAACTAAGGGGATTGTAGCAGTCTGCGTAAAAGTTAAATACTTTCCGCAAGACGGAGGCGTCGGAACCGGAACGTTATAATGCGCTCGCGCTCGAGTTAAAGGAGGGAGGCTTTCCCTTAAGACTCGCCGCGCGGCATTTCATAATTCAAGGCAATTAATAAAGGACGATATGATGGCAGGCCAACCTGAAATCACCAATATGGCTTTGTTCTGCGACTTCGAGAACATCGCTCTCGGCGTGCGGGATTCGAAATATGCGCAGTTCGATATACGGCTGGTGCTCGAACGCCTGCTGCTCAAGGGCAGTATCGTCGTGAAAAAAGCCTATTGCGACTGGGAGCGCTACAAGGATTTCAAGGGAACGATGCACGAAGCGTCGTTCGAATTGATCGAGATTCCGCATGTGCGGCAATCGGGCAAGAATTCCGCCGATATCCGGATGGTGGTCGATGCGCTCGACCTTTGCTATACGAAATCACATGTCGACTGCTTCGTCATCATCAGCGGCGATTCCGACTTTTCACCATTGGTATCGAAGCTGAGGGAAAACAATAAATATGTGATCGGCATCGGCGTCAAGGATTCCACTTCGGACCTGTTGAGCGCCAACTGCGACGAATTCATTTTTTACGACGACCTGGTGCGCGCATCCAGACCAAAAAGAAAAGCGGCCGAGAAGAAGACGCCGGCCAAGCCGGCATCGGCTTCCAACGTCCCAGCGAAAGCTGGCCCGCCCAAGGCCGAGGAGGACAAGCGCCAGGAGGCGCTCGACTTCATCGTGGAGACCATCGAAGGCCTGGCGGCCGAGCGCGGCGAAGAGGATAAGATGTGGGGCTCGATGGTGAAACAGACCATGAAGCGACGCAGACCGGGATTCACAGAAGCCTATTATGGCTATCGTTCGTTCAAGGAACTGGTGGAAGACGCGCATAAACACCACCTGCTGGTCATGACGCGCGATGAAAAATCCGGTCAATACACCGTGCGTCTGCCGCCCGCCGAAGAATAAATTCTTCCCATTGATCGGCGCCATGTTTGTGCGGCTCGATTGCTGTTTGTAATCAAATGTTTCAGGCGCGACATCAATAAAGTAGGGTTCTCTAACCCATCACTTAAAACCATGCGCTACGAAGCCTTTGGAAAATGCCGCGAATGCGGCCGCCAGAATGAATGGAGTGTGTCCGAATGCCCCGGCTGTCATATCAAGCGACGGCCGTGGCTAACCCTGTTCACTTATTTCTGGTTGGCGACGGTCACCGTTTTTACAGTGCTTGTGGGAATAACATAAGTAGCCGGTGCAGGGGGTACGTCGATTTGGCGGAGGCGCTTTTTATAAAACGCGCTGGCTGATCTCAATCCTGAACGCGCTGGCTGATCTCAATCCTGTCGAGAAGTCAGGATACTAATAATGGTTTCATTATATTTAACATAAGGCAAAGTATACGCTATCTGTATGTAGCAGCCGGATTAGATTGTCTCGATCTAGCCCGATCAGAATGTCCCACTTTGGTCAGATTATTGGATAGCAATCGGATCATGCTTGATGCCTCACTGCATAAGGAGGCACAAGATGGCTAGCCCGGGGTTGATCACTATGAGCAAGCGCGAAATCGACCGGCCCAGGACGAATACTGCCAGTTCTTCAATTTTTTAGAATGCGTTCTATTCAATTTGAGAAACCCTTGTGTACAATAGAACGCGTTCTATTTCTTCACGACCATTTTCTGGGTCATTTCCGCTTGACCATTAAAATATGATT
>JAQGLQ010000557.1 GCA_028292785.1 Noviherbaspirillum sp.
GGATCGAGGTGATCGAACCGGTCTTGGTCGAGGTGATGCGCTCTTGCAGGCGGCCCATCTCTTCGGCCAGCGTCGGCTGGTAACCCACGGCGGAAGGCATACGGCCCAGCAGCGCGGACACTTCGGTGCCGGCCAGGGTGTAGCGGTAGATGTTGTCGACGAAGAACAGCACGTCACGGCCTTCGTCGCGGAACGATTCGGCGATGGTCAGGCCCGTGAGCGCAACGCGCAGGCGGTTGCCCGGCGGCTCGTTCATCTGGCCGTACACCATGGCCACTTTGGAGTTGGCGAGATTCTCGAGGTCCACGACCTTGGAGTCGGCCATTTCATGATAGAAGTCGTTGCCCTCACGGGTACGCTCGCCCACGCCGGCGAACACGGACAAGCCGGAGTGCGCCTTCGCGATGTTGTTGATCAACTCCATCATGTTGACGGTCTTGCCCACGCCGGCGCCGCCGAACAGGCCAACCTTACCGCCTTTCGCGAACGGGCAAACCAGGTCGATCACCTTGATGCCGGTTTCGAGCAGGTCCTGCGACGGGGACAGTTCGTCGTATGCCGGCGCTTTGCGGTGGATCGGGGCGGTCGTGGAGGTCAGCACCGGGCCACGCTCGTCGATCGGGTTGCCGAGCACGTCCATAATCCGGCCCAGCGTCGCTGGACCGACCGGCACGGAAATCGGTGCGCCGGTGTTTTTGATGATCATGCCGCGGCGCAGACCTTCGGAAGAACCCAGTGCAATGGTACGCACCACACCGTCGCCCAGCTGCTGCTGCACTTCCAGGGTCAGTTCGGAGCCTTCCATTTTCAGGGCATGGTACACCCTGGGCATCGCGTTGCGCGGAAACTCAACGTCCACCACGGCGCCGATACACTGAACGATTTTGCCATCAGCCATTTTCGTTCCTTCAATAATGTAATTTAAATTCTTTGTTAAACCGCAGCCGCACCGGCGACGATCTCGGAGAGTTCTTTGGTAATTGCAGCCTGGCGCGTCTTGTTGTACACCAGCTTCAATTCACCGATCACGTTACCTGCGTTGTCGCTTGCCGCCTTCATCGCCACCATGCGCGCCGATTGTTCGGACGCGATGTTTTCCGCGACGGACTGATAAATCAGTGCCTCGACATAACGCACCAGCAGTTCATCGATCACGGTCTGCGCATCGGGCTCATAAATGTAGTCCCACGAATAGGACTCCTTATCGGCCGTCATCTTCTCGGAGGACAATGGCAGCAACCTCTCCATCATCGGCTCCTGCTTCATCGTGTTGATGAACTTGGTATAGGTGATGTAGACCTCGTCGAGTCGGCCTTCCTGATAAGCGTCGAGCAGGACCTTGACCGGTCCGATCAGCTTTTCCAGGTGCGGCGTATCGCCGAGCTGAATCGCATGCGACACGACCTTCACGCCGATACGGTTCAGAAAGCCGAAGCCCTTGTTGCCGATGGCAACGGCTTCGACCTGCTTGCCCTGGCCTTCCAGTTCGCGCAGCTTGTTGGTCACGGCCCGCAGCACATTGGTGTTCATGCCGCCGCACAGACCCTTGTCGGTCGTGACGACGATGATGCCCACCTTCTTCGACGCGTCCTGCTTGACCAGGAACGGGTGCGTGTACTCCGGGTTGGCTTGCGACAGGTGAGCGGCGATATTACGAATCTTGTCACTGTAGGGACGGGCCGAACGCATCCGGTCCTGCGCCTTGCGCATTTTGGATGCGGCGACCATTTCCATCGCCTTGGTGATCTTCTTCGTGTTCTCGACGCTCTTGATCTTGCCGCGTATCTCTTTACCTGCAGCCATGGGGTATTACTCCTTTAGCCGGCTCAGAATGTTTTCTTGAAATCCGCAATCGCGGCAGCCATTTGCGCTTCGCCGTCTTTGTCGAGTTGCTTGGTCTCTTCGATCTTCTGCAGCAAGGCACCGTGGCTGGTCTTCATGAAGTTGTGCAGGCCTGCTTCGAATGCCAGCACTTGCTTCACGTCGATGGAATCGAAATAGCCCTTGTTCACCGCGAACAGCGACACGGCCATCAGCGAGATCGGCAGCGGTGAATACTGCGGCTGCTTCAGCAGTTCGGTCACGCGTGCGCCGCGGTCGAGCTGCTTGCGGGTCGCTTCGTCGAGGTCGGAGGCGAACTGCGCGAACGCGGCCAGTTCACGATACTGCGCCAGGTCGGTACGGATACCGCCGGACAGGCTCTTGATGACCTTGGTCTGGGCGGCGCCACCGACGCGCGATACCGAGATACCCGCATTGATGGCGGGACGGATACCGGCGTTGAACAGCGAAGTCTCGAGGAAGATCTGACCGTCGGTAATCGAAATCACGTTGGTCGGAACGAATGCGGACACGTCGCCAGCCTGGGTTTCGATGATGGGCAGCGCTGTCAGAGAACCGGTCTTGCCTTTGACTTCGCCCTTGGTGAAGGCTTCGACGTAGTCGGGGTTCACGCGGGCGGCGCGCTCGAGCAAACGGCTGTGCAGATAGAACACGTCGCCCGGATACGCTTCCCGTCCCGGCGGACGGCGCAGCAGCAGCGAAACCTGACGGTATGCCACGGCCTGCTTGGACAGATCGTCATAAACGATCAGTGCGTCTTCGCCGCGGTCGCGGAAGTATTCTCCCATGGCGCAACCGGAGTAGGCCGAGATGTACTGCATCGCTGCGGATTCGGATGCCGAAGCGGCGACAACGATCGTGTATTCCATCGCGCCGTTGGCTTCGAGCGCGCGCACGATGTTCTTGATGGTCGATGCCTTTTGGCCGATCGCGACATAGATACATGTCATGTCCTGGCCTTTTTGATTGATGATCGCGTCGACCGCGACAGCCGATTTACCGGTCTGACGGTCGCCGATGATCAATTCGCGTTGGCCGCGGCCGATAGGCACCATCGAGTCGATCGCCTTCAGGCCGGTTTGCATCGGCTGCGAAACGGACTGACGGGCGATAACGCCGGGAGCGATTTTTTCGATGGGAGCGGACAGCTTGGCGTTGACCGGGCCTTTGCCATCGATCGGCTGACCGAGTGCATTGACCACGCGGCCGCGCAGTTCCGGGCCGATCGGCACTTCCAGTACGCGACCGGTGGTCTTGACCGTGTCGCCTTCGGAAATGTGTTCGTATTCGCCCAGAATAACGGCGCCGACGGAGTCGCGCTCGAGGTTCAGCGCGAGGCCGTAGGTATTGCCCGGGAATTCGAGCATCTCGCCTTGCATGGCGTCGGAGAGACCGTGGACACGGACGATGCCGTCGGTCACGGAAATGACCGTGCCCTGGTTGCGGACCTCGGCGGTGTCGCCCAGACCCTGGATCCGGCTCTTGATCAGTTCGCTGATTTCAGACGGGTTGAGTTGCATGTTAACTCCTAAAATTTGTTTCTTTGCTTACGCTAGGGGCAAGGCCGCCAATCACGAGGCCAATGCGGTATGCATCTTCTGCAGCTTTGCGCGCACCGAGGTATCGAGCACTTCGTCGCCTACCGCCACGCGTACGCCGCCGATCAGCGAAGGGTCCACGGCCACCGAAGGGTTGAGCTTGCGGCCGAATTTCTTTTCCAGCGTGGCAAGCAGCTCTTTCACTTGGGCATCCGTCATCTCGAACGCGCTCGTAATTTCCGCGTCGGCTGCGCCTTCGTGCGCGTTTTTGAGCGCATGGAATTGCTCGGCGATTTCCGGCAGCAGCGTCAACCGTCCGTTTTCCGCCAGCATGCCGACGAAGTTTTTTGCTTCGGGGCCTGTGCCTGACTTCAACAGCGAAAGGAATGTGTCGGTAACCTGCTGGTCTGAGACCTTCGGATTGTTGGCTAATTCCTTGACGTCGGGATGACTTGCGACTTGCGCCATTTCGGACATCAGTGTGGACCATGACGCCAGGTCGCCGGACCTGGCGACACGAAAGATGGCTTCTGCGTAGGGACGAGCGATCGTTGCGG
>JAQGLQ010000561.1 GCA_028292785.1 Noviherbaspirillum sp.
GGAACAACCCGATTCCAGCAGCACCCGCCGCGCCACCGCGAGCTGGCTATGCCAGATATCGTTTGCATCGTGTTCGACCCAGCCGGGCTGCGGAAATATCTGGGGGAATTCCTGTTGAGCTACGCCCTTGATCCTTCCTCCATGATCGAACAGAATGGCTCGCGAACTGGTCGTGCCCTGATCCAGCGCGAGAATGTAGCGGCTCATGATTGCAACGGCTGATAGGCGGGTTCGGGACGCCCCGGCACGTCAACGCGTATCGCCAGCACGCAACCCGAGAGCGGATATTGGGCAAGTTCCGCATCAGGTCGATTGTGGCGCGCGCTCGTCACATACAAGGTGCGAAAATCCGGTCCGCCGAATGCCACCATGGTCGGGCAGCGCACCGGCAATGCGATTTCACGCAGTACTTCGCCCGTCGGAGACAAACGCAATATCCGCCCCCCCTCGTACATTGCGCACCAGTAGGCATCCTCGCTATCGACCGCCGCTCCATCGGGACGGCCGCCATAGTCGTGCGAGCGGTCCGTCGAAAACTGCTTGAACAAGCGTCCCTCGCCGATGCTGGCCGTCGCCAGGTCGAAGTCATAAGCGGTGATGCGGTGCGCCGTCGTGTCCGCATGGTACATGGTGCGGTTGTCGATGCTGAATGCGAGCCCGTTCGAGACCGTGACGGGCTTGCCTGCATCCCGAATCGCATTGTGCTCGATGCAATACAGCGAACCCGCCGGCTTATCGCGCGGCTCGTACATCGTGCCGGCCCAAAGCCGTCCGGCCGCGTCGCATCGTCCGTCGTTGAAACGCGCCACCCTTGGGTCGTAAGGCGCGTCGGCGATCGGCACCAGCGCGCCGCTGTTCGTATCGAGCAGTGACAGGCCGGACCGCATCGCAACGATCATCTTTCCACCGGCGCTGCGGGCGATGCAGCCGGGCTCCGAGGGCAGTGCCCAGGAGGTATGCATCCCGCTTGCGGGAGTGTGGCGATGCACCGCGCGGCCCGCGATATCCACCCAGTAGAGCGCAGCCTCGTCGGGATGCCACAGCGGCGTCTCGCCTACTTGCATAGGCGTGTCGAACAAGACTTGGACTTCACCTTCGGCACTGATGCTGGTCGACATGATGATCTTTTCCTCTATTGAGCCATGCTTCATTATGCAACGAAACTACTTTGGCTCAGGTTTCATAGGGCCGGCGACCTGGCGTCTCAAAAGCCTCATGTCCAGGCGGAAACAAGGCGCCTACCGCAGTCATCGTTGCCGCCGGCGAGCGCATTCCCCGGGACGCGGATAAACTACTCCGACCATGAATTGGCCCGGAAAGGAGACCTTATGGCATCAGGAAGCTCGATATTCCCTGCGACGGCAGACGCCCCGAGACCATAGGCCATCTTTGCCTGAACCAGCCATCCCGGTTCTCACGGGCCGCATCTCCATCGCAGGTTTATTTCTACAGCTAGCTCCCTCATGATTCCCATCTCCCAGCAACGAACGGACTGGCACGCGGTCTGGAAACTGATCAGGCCCTTCTGGTATTCCGAAGAAAAATGGAAAGCGCGCGGACTGCTCGCCACGGTCGTCGCGCTGGCATTGGGGATGGTCTATCTCGATGTGCAGTTCAACACCTGGAATCGTGATTTTTATAACGCGCTCGAGACCAAGAATTTCGATCAGTTCAAAGCACAGTTGTGGCGGTTTTCGTATCTGGCATTTATTTATATCGGCGTTGCGATCTATCGCATCTACTTGATGCAGGCGCTCGAAATCAAATGGCGCGCGTGGATGACCCGGCAATACATGGCGGAGTGGCTCGACAACCAGGCTTATTACCGCATTGAACAGACCCGCAGCGCCGATAACCCCGACCAGCGCATCGCGGAGGATCTCAATCTCCTCACGGTCGGCACCTTGACCCTGTCGCTGGGCCTGTTATCCAGCGTGGTAACCCTGGTGTCCTTCATCGGCATTCTATGGTCGGTGAGCGGTCCGATATCCTTCATGCTGGGCGCGAGTGAAGTCACCATTCCCGGTTACATGGTGTGGTTCGCGATCGGGTACGCGGGTATCGGATCCGCGCTGGTATGGTGGATCGGCAAGCCGCTGGTGACGCAGAACTTCAATCAGCAGCGGTTCGAGGCGGACTTCCGTTTCGGATTGATCCGGATTCGCGAAAACGCCGAAGCGGTGGCGCTGTATCGGGGCGAGGAAGAAGAGCAGGTGCAGCTGTCGCACCGCTTCGCGCGCATCTATACCAACTGGTGGCAGATCATGCGCACCACCAAGCGTCTGAACGTGGCCTCGACCTTCTACGCGCAGTTCGCGATCATCTTCCCTTTCCTCGTCGGCGCGCCGCGCTATTTCGCCGGGACCATCACTCTCGGCGGGCTGATGCAGATCAACTCCGCGTTCGGCCAGGTCCAGCAGGCCTTGTCATGGTTCATCAACGCGTTCGATGCGTTAGCGAGCTGGAAAGCCAGCGTGAACCGTTTGGCGGGATTCCATGCCGCCGTCGACGCGGCGCGCAGGCAGCCGTCCGGCATTGCGGTCGAGCGGGCGAAGGCGGACGCGATCCTCCTCGACCAGGTCGCGTTGAAACTGCCGAACGGCCAGCAGCTTACGCAACCCTTGTCGGCCGATATCCGCGTCGGTCAGCGGATCGTGGTGACCGGACCTTCCGGTTGCGGCAAGTCGACGCTGTTCCGAGCCCTCGCCGCTATCTGGCCATATGGATCCGGCCGCATCGATATTCCTGATGATGGAAAGGTGTTGTTCGTGCCGCAGAGGAGCTATCTGCCCATAGGCAGCCTGCGCGAAGCGATCGCTTATCCCGCCCACGAAAAGGCCTATTCCGACGAGGTGATCCAGCGTCATCTCGATTTGTGTCTGCTGCCGCACCTAAAAGACAAGCTCGACCAGTCCGACAACTGGAGTCAGCGCCTCTCGCCGGGAGAACAGCAGCGGCTGGCATTCGTACGCGTGCTGCTCGCCCGGCCCGAGATGCTGTTCCTCGACGAAGCCACCAGCGCGCTGGATGCCGGTACCGAGGAAGCGATGTATCAACTGGTGCTGCGCGAGCTGCCCGGCGCAGCCATAGTGAGCATCGCGCACCGCGAGGTCGTCGCGAAGTATCACCACGAGCGTTGGCAATTTGTCCATGGCGAAACCGCAACGGACGGCGGGACGAATGAAGGACAGAAGCAGTTAGCCGATTCGCCGGCGGTGCGGCCGTATACAATTGCGCAGTCGCCGATCTGACAGATGATCGAGAAAGCGGCGCCACCAGAACGGGACACCTATTTATAAACATGAATCGACTGCTTGTTTTGTTGGCATCGCTCGCCGTATTCCTGACGCTATCGGGATGCGCGCATCAGGACCGGGGGCCGACGCATGACCACGCGCATCCCGAAACAAGGCTTCCTTTGTTTTCCGACAATCCTCCAGGCGACCTGCCTGCGGGATGGAACCCTCTCATCATCATGCGCACCAAGAAGCTCACCGAATACCGGCTGGTGAGCGATAGAGGCAGAACAGTGCTGCATGCGCGGGCGGTGGCCGCTTCGTCCGGATTGATCAACCACGTCAGTATCGATCCGCTGAAGCAGCCGTGGCTGAAGTGGCAATGGAAAATCGAGAAGCTGATCAAGAGTGCCGACAACACCGAACGGACAAAGGAAGATTCGCCCGTGCGTATCGTGCTCGGTTTCGACGGCGACAAGGAATCGCTGTCGTTCTCCGATCAGATGATGTTTGAAACGGCGAAACTGGTCACCGGCCATGACGTTCCGTTCGCGACCCTGATGTACATATGGGAGAACAAGGCGCCGGTCGGGACCGTCATCTCCAACAGCCGCACCGGCCGAATCAAGAAACTGGTGGCGGCCAGCGGACCCGACGGGATTGCGCAGTGGCGTGACTTCACCCGCAACGTGGTCGAAGACTACCAGAAGGCGTTCGGTGAAAAACCGGGCCGGCTGATCGGCATCGGTGTAATGACGGATACCGACAACACCGGGGAGACCGTCGAAGCCTGGTACGGCGATATACGCATGCTGCCGGAACAGCATTAGCCGCGAACCCGCTCAGGCTTTCCTCAGCCAGGCCTCCGCCAGTCTCACCCAGTAAGTCGCGCCTATCGGCAGCAGATCATCGTTGAAGTCATAACTCGGGTTGTGCAGATTGCAGGGCCCGAGCCCATGTCCTTCGGCGCGATGTCGTCCTTCTCCATTACCGATGAATACATAGCAGCCGGGTTTTTCCTGCAGCATGAATGCGAAATCTTCGGCGCCCATGGTTGGCTCGACCTTGTCATCGACGTTCTCGGCATCGACCACCGATCGCAGGACTTCAGCCGCGAACGCCGCCTCCCCGGCATGATTGATCAGCGGCGGGTAATTGCGATGAAACCGGAAATCGATCTCGGCGTCGAATGCCTCGCCGGTGTGCCGCGCGATCGCACGCATGCGCTGCTCGATCAGATCCAGCACCGGCGTCGTGAAGGTACGCACCGTGCCGACCAGTGTCGCCTCATCCGGAATCACATTCGTGGCGCTGCCGGCGTTAATCCGGGTGATCGAAAGAACGGCGGCGTCGAGCGGACTCTTGTTGCGGGTGATGATGGTCTGCCAACTTTGCGCGATCTGAATCGCCACCATGATCGGATCGATCCCTTTATGCGGCTGTGCCGCGTGCGCGCCCTTGCCCCTGACGATGACTTCGAATTCATTCGATGAGGCCATCATGGGACCAGGGGTCACGCCGAATGCGCCGGTCGCCATGCCGGGCCAGTTGTGCATGCCGAACACGGCATCCATCGGGCATCGGGTGAACAGACCGTCATCCATCATCCGCCTGGCGCCGCCGCCGCCTTCTTCCGCGGGCTGGAAAATCAGATAAACGGTGCCGTCGAAATTGCGATGCCGCGACAAATAATGCGCCGCTCCCAGCAGCATGGCGGTATGGCCGTCATGCCCGCAGGCGTGCATCTTTCCCGCATGGGTAGAAGCGTGGGCAAACGTATTGGTCTCCTGTACCGGCAACGCATCCATGTCGGCGCGCAGGCCGATGGCGCGTTCGCCGTCGCCGTGTTTGATGATGCCGACCACTCCGGTGACGCCCATGCCGCGTAGGACGGGGATGCCCCAGTCGGCGAGTTTTTGCGCAATGACGTCAGCGGTGCGCCTCTCCTCGAAGCAGAGCTCGGGATGGGCATGGATGTCGCGGCGAATCTCCTGAAGCTCTGAATGGAACTGAATGATGGGGTCGATTAATTTCATGATGTCACCATTTTTTGCATGCGCGTCGGATCCGGGAACCGATTGTCTCATCAAGGCGGCGCGCTTGCCGATACCGGTTTGCATCGATCCAGTTTACGCCAATCGATACGCCGGCGGACTGCGTTGGCACCGGGATCGTTGACGAGTAATCAAGAATTGGAAAAGCGCTATCGGCTGCCGGTGATTTCGCTCCCGCGCGGAACCTCCCGAACATGGATTTCGTCAACGTGCCGATCGTTTGCGCACCCAGGAACAAAACACAACTTGACATTCGGACTATTGACGCTGCCGCGCTCGCCATTGAGAATGAGGTTCGGATGTGGAGCTTGATAGGCACCGATCATTTGTCGCGAAAGCACGCGCGACAAAGCGGAAGCAGCGGGAACCGGTTGCCGTTTTTTCATCGGCCCGATGGCGGCAGAATGCCCGATGTTTTATGGCGTGCTTGTTCAACAAGGTGAAAAGCAGGACATGAAAAAAACATGGCGCGTGGTTGCGTTTTGCGGTGCGGCCGCATTGATCGGCGGTTGCTCTCAATTGGGATATTTCGTGCAGGCCGCGCACGGACAGTTCTCGCTGCTATCCGAGGCCAAGCCCATCGATGACTGGCTGGCCGATCCGGCGGTCGCCGACAAGCTGAAGGACAAGCTCAGCAAGGTCAGGGAGATCCGGCGCTTCGCGGCGCGCGAGCTCGGGCTTCCCGACAATGGCACATTCACCACCTATGCGGATGTGAAGCGTCCCTTCGTGATGTGGAACGTGGTTGCCACTCCCGAGCTGTCGCTCGATCCGATCCAGTGGTGCTTCCCGGTTGCGGGATGCGTCAACTATCGCGGTTACTACAGCAAGGACGAAGCCCAGGGTTATGCGCGCGGCCTGCGCAAAGAACATTATGACGTGCAGGTGGGCGGGGTTCCCGCCTATTCGACGCTCGGCTATTTCAACGATCCGGTGCTCTCGACTTTCATTCAGTATCCGGAAGGCGAACTGGCCCGGCTGGTATTCCATGAACTCGCGCATCAGGTGGCCTACGCGCCCGGCGACTCGCGTTTCAATGAATCGTTCGCCGTGGCCGTCGAAGAGGCCGGGGTGGAGCGCTGGATGGCGGCGCATGGTGATGAAAAAATGCGCAAGGCGTATACCGACTATGAAGCGCGCAAGCACGACTTCCTGGCGCTTCTGCTGAAATGCCGCAACGCGCTGCAAGCCAACTATGAAAGCAATGCCAGCGATGCGGAGAAACGCAAACAGAAGGAGCTCATTTTTCAGGAACTGCAAGCCGAATACCAGGCGCTGAAAACTTCTTGGGGCGGATATACCGGCTATGACCGCTGGTTTGCCGAGCCCTTGTCGAATGCACATTTGTCGGCGATCGCGACGTACCATGATTTCGTCCCGGGGTTCCGCGCGATGCTCGCGAAAGAAAAATCCTTCGGCCGTTTCTATGCCGAGGTACGCAAGCTCGCCGCGCTCGACAAATCCGAGCGCCGGGCGAGGCTCACCCAGCTTGCACAGTCCGATCCTGCGACGATACGCAGCGCCGATGCGTCGATGTCGCGCTGAGCGAACTTGTCGAGCATGAATAAGAAGCAGGCTCCGGCCTGCTTTTTTCAATTTCACCGCTGCAATCGGTTTGCGTGTGAAGCTGCGCCGGAGCGTGTCCATGCTGCAAATCGCTTGCACTTGCCGGCTCTGCCCGATAGCATCGGATCTTGCGAAATTGCTCACGTCATCAGCCCGATCGCACGAGCCGATCGCCCGCGAACAATCAGGACAAAAGGCAGATATGGAAAAAATTTGGCTCAAGTCATATCCCGAAGGCGTGCCGGCCGACATCGATCCAGACGAGTATCGCTCGCTGACGCATCTCATGGAAGAGGCATTCCACAAGCATGCGGCGCGCAATGCTTACGTCTGCATGGACAAGTTCATGACGTATGCCGAGCTCGATGAATATTCCAGGAAACTGGCGGCATGGCTGCAGGGAACAGGGCTGAAGAAGGGCGCGCGCGTCGCGATCATGATGCCGAATGTGCTCCAGTACCCGATCGCGATCGCTGCCATCCTGCGCGCCGGCCTTACGGTCGTCAACGTGAATCCGCTCTACACGCCGCGCGAACTCGAACATCAATTGAAGGACTCCGGCGCCGAAGCGATCATCATTCTCGAAAACTTCGCCACCACCCTCGAACAGGTGATCGACAGGACCGGCGTCCGGCATGTCGTGGTCGCGAGCATGGGAGAAATGCTCGGCGCCCTCAAGGGCATGATCGTCAATCTGGTCGTGCGCAAGATGAAGAAACTCGTGCCGGCGTACCGCTTGCCGGGCGCGGTGCGCTTCAGGCAGGCTTTGCAGGCGGGTGCGCGCATGGGTCTGAATCCCGTCGAACTTGCGCCCGGCGATATCGCCTTCCTACAGTACACCGGCGGTACGACCGGCATATCCAAGGGCGCGGTGCTCAGCCACCGCAATGTGATCGCCAACGTGCTGCAGAATGAAGCATGGATTCAGCCCCTCATGCAAAAGGAACCGAAGGCGGAAGCGCTGACCATTGTCTGCGCGCTGCCTCTGTACCATATCTTTGCGCTGACCGTGTGTTGCCTGTTCGGCATCCGGGTCGGCGGCCTGAATATCCTGATTCCGAACCCGCGCGACATAGGCGGGTTCATCAAGGAGCTGGCGAAGTACAAATTCAACCTGCTGCCCGCAGTGAACACGCTGTATAACGGTTTGCTGAACCATCCGGACTTCGGCAAGCTGGATTTTTCCAGCCTCAAGATTTCCAATGGCGGCGGGATGGCGGTGCAGAAGGCAGTCAGCGACAAATGGCGCGCCATTACCGGCCGCCCGATCATCGAAGGCTACGGATTGTCGGAAACCTCTCCAGTGGTGACCGCCAATCCCTGCAATGCCGAAGAATTCAGCGGAACGATAGGCTTGCCGATTTCTTCGACCGAAATCAGGATTCTCGACGATGCCGGCAATCCGGTGCCGTCCGGCGAGCCCGGAGAGATCGCCATCAGGGGACCGCAGGTAATGGTCGGTTACTGGAACCGGCCGGACGAAACCGCGAATGCGATGACCGCGGACGGCTTCTTCAAATCGGGCGACATCGGCATCATGGATGAACGCGGATACGTGCGAATCGTCGATCGCAAGAAAGACATGATCCTGGTGTCCGGCTTCAACGTCTACCCGACCGAAATCGAAGGGGTGGTGGCGGCCCATCCCGGGGTTCTGGAAGTCGCATGCGTCGGCGTGCCGGATGAAAATTCCGGCGAGGCGGTGAAGCTGTTCGTGGTGCGCAAGGATCCGGCGCTGACCGAGAAGCAGCTGGCCGAGTATTGCAAGGAACGCTTGACCGGCTACAAACGGCCGAAGTACATCGAGTTCCGCAACGAACTGCCGAAGACCAACGTGGGCAAGATTCTGCGCCGCGCCTTGCGCGAGGAAAAAAGCGCGGCATGAAGCCGTGCCCGCAGATCAGAACAGGCTCGGAGAGCCGCCGTTCGTCAGCGCCGACAAGGGTGGAACAGGGCGCGGCTTGCGGTTGCCGTCGGTGGCGACGTAAGTGAGCGTCGCCTCGGTCACCTTGACGGTTTCGGACTGCAATCGATTGCGCTCGGCGTAGACCTCGACGTTGACCGTGATCGAGGTATTGCCCACTCTCACGATCTCGGCATAGAACGAGAGCAGGTCGCCGACGAACACCGGCTGCTTGAACAGGAATGAATTCACCGCGATAGTTGCGACTCGCCCGTTGGCGCGGCGCACGGCCGGCAGCGAGCCTGCGATATCCACCTGCGCCATGATCCATCCGCCGAATACATCGCCATACATATTTGCGTCGGATGGCATCGGCAATACGCGCAATTCCGGCATTTTTCCTTCTGGCAGCGAGTCATGCTGTTTATTCGACATCGTTTTCTTTCCTGGTGACTGCGTGCGCCAAATGTTGAATGAGAGACGCTGGGCTACAATCGTCAAGATTGAAGCATAAACCATCTGAACCAACTCCTTCCCTTTCTCATGCGACGCCATTCCGTTTCATATCCCGAACCTGCGGCGAATCAGGGCACACGCAACGATTGGGCGACGCTCAAGACCTTGTTTCCATACCTGTGGGCTTACAAATGGCGCGTGCTGCTCGCTCTCGTCTTCCTGGTCGGAGCCAAGATGGCCAACGTCGGCGTTCCCATCGTGCTCAAGAAGCTGATCGATCACATGACCATCAGTCCCGACACGCCGCGCGCGCTGCTCGTATTGCCCCTCGGGATACTTGTCGCCTATGGGGCGTTGCGCTTGTGCACCACGCTTTTCACCGAGTTGCGCGAGTTCGTATTTGCAAAAGTAACGCAGAGCGCGGTACGCACCATCGCTCTGCAGGTATTCCGCCACCTGCATGCCTTGTCGCTGCGCTTTCACCTGAACCGCCAGACCGGCGGCATGACGCGCGACATCGAGCGCGGCACGCGCGGCATTTCATCACTGGTGTCGTACACGCTGTACAGCATCCTGCCGACACTGGTCGAGATCACCCTGGTGATCGGCTATCTGATGTTGCATTACGATGTCTGGTTCGCGGCCATCACGCTGGTCGCGCTGGTGGTCTACATCGCCTACACGGTGATCGTCACCGAATGGCGTACCCATTTCCGCCGCACGATGAACGATCTCGACTCCAAGGCGAACATCAAGGCAGTCGACTCGCTGATCAATTACGAGACGGTCAAATATTTCGGCAATGAAGACTACGAAGCGCGGCGTTACGACCGCAGCCTGGAAAGCTGGGAGACCGCGGCGGTCAAGTCGCAGACTTCGCTCTCCATACTGAATACCGGGCAGTCGCTGATCATCGCCACGGCAGTGACGCTGATCCTGTGGCGGGCGACCCAGGGCGTCATCGACGGCACGATGACATTGGGCGATCTGGTGCTGGTGAATGCCTTCATGATCCAGCTTTATATCCCGCTCAATTTCCTCGGCGTGATCTATCGTGAAATCAAGCAGAGCCTCGCCGATACCGACCGTCTCTTTACCTTGCTCGACCAGCACCGGGAAGTGGCCGATGCTCCGCATGCGAAGCCTCTGGTGGTGAAGGGCGCCGAGGTGAAATTCTCGCATGTCGATTTCAGCTATGAAGCCAAGCGGCAGATTCTGTTCGATGTGGATTTCACGATTCCGGCCGGCAGC
>JAQGLQ010000569.1 GCA_028292785.1 Noviherbaspirillum sp.
CCGGTGATCCCGGTGAAGTTCCCTGCCTTCATCGCTTGCCGGTCCTGCCAGAACATGTTGTGGACGTTACGCAGGGGCTTGTAGTGCTGGTCGAGGTCGACGCCCAGGCGCTGACCGAGGAACTTGCGCCACGATTCCGTTTCGGGAGTCTTGTTCGGATGGCCCCAGGCGATGAAATAGAACGCCGTGCTGGTGTCGTCCATCGGCACGTTGATGTTGGCGACGTTATACAGATTGTTCGGCGGAATCAGCGCGGTGGACGGCGCGACGAACACGGTGGAACGCACGTAGTCATGCGTCTGCGCATTGGCCAGCGGACGGCGGATCGCGGCGTAGCGGAAACCGTAGGAACCGCGCTGCACCTGCATGCGGGGCGCCTTGTCGGTGGACGGACGCAGCCAGGTCTTTTCGGTGGCTTCGGCGCCGCCTACGCGTGCCGGCACCATGTCGGACGAGTGCAGGCTGGAGCTGTGCGCGGAATCGATCGCGCCTTCGAGGATCTGCGCCCAGTTGCAGGGGATCAGTGCCTTGGCAACGCTGACACGGGTATCCGCGGTCGGCGCCCATGCCGGGGGCGTGAATTCGGGGATGTCATCGGCCGGGCCGAAATAGCTCCACACCATGGAGCCCCACTCTTTCACGGGATACGATTTGTGCTTGACCTTCTGGGTCAGCGCGCTGGCCGCCGGCTCGGATGCCATCTCCAGCACGTTGCCGTCGACGTCCATCTTCCAGCCATGGTACAGGCAGCGCAGGCCGCCCTCTTCATTGCGGCCGAGCACCAGCGAAGCGCGGCGGTGCGGGCAGTATTCGCTCATGATGCCGACACGGCCCTTGCTGTCGCGGAACACCACCAAGTCCTCGCCAAACACGCGTGCCTTGACCGGCGCGCCATCGGGCTCGCTGACTTCTTCGATCAGGCAGACCGGCTGCCAGTGACGACGCATGAGCTGGCCCATCGGGGCATCGCCTTCGACGCGGCACAGCAATTCATTCTCTTCCTTGGTAAGCATTTCGGGTCTCCTGACAAAATTTTACGACGGCACGGAATTCGAGCGAGCCACAAACCGATCGGAAGGGATGGTCCGCCTGGCAACGCCACAATCATTAGATATCTAAGATAATTATAGGTCGCGCTTGCTTGTTTGTCCAGCGCGTAAAACCAGGTTTTTCAGCGAAATCCGCTTGTTCCGGTCAGCGAGCCGGCGCTCCGCGGAACATGGGCCCCAAAGGGCAAAAAGCAGGCCGAAGCCCGCTTTTTCCGGTTTTGTCATTGATGACCGCGCGCTTTCGGCGCGCGGCATCACGATCCCTTAGTCGACGCTCGCGCCCGATGCCTTCACCACCGGCGCCCAGCGCTTGAGTTCCGCGCCGACGAATTCGGTGAATGCCTTCGCATCCAGGTTGCCCGGCTCGATGCCTTCGGGACGCAGCTTCTCGCGCACGTCAGGCAACTGAAGAATGCGGCGCACTTCGGAATTCAGCTTGGTCACGATCTCCTGCGGCATTCCAGGCGGGCCCGACAGCGAGAACCAGGTCACCGAGGTTGCGGCCGGATAGCCCAACTCGGCGAATGTCGGTACATCAGGGAAATCCGGCACCCGGGTACGGGACGAAACTCCGATGGCCCGCGCCTTGCCGGCCTTGATCTGTCCGGCCGCGGTAGTCAGCGTGGTGGAGATCACTGGAATATGTCCCGCTATCAGATCGCTTACGGCCGGTCCCGCGCCCTTGTAGGGAACATGAGACAACTGGATGCCGACGGTCATGCCCAGTTGTTCGGCGAACAGATGACCCATCGTTCCGTTGCCGGGCGACCCATAGTTGAGCTTGCCCGGCTGGGTTTTCGCGTAGGCGATGAATTCTTTCAGGTTCTTGGCGGGCACGTTCATATTGACCGCCAGCACGTTGGGGGGGCCGCCGAACAGGGCGATGTGCGTGAAATCCTTGACCGGGTCGTAGGGGAATTTCTTCGACAGCGCAGGCGCGATCGCATGCGAAGCCACGCCCGACACCACCAGCGTGTAGCCGTCCGGAGCAGCCTTCGCAACGTAATCGGAACCGATCACGCCGCCGGCGCCGGGGCGGTTCTCGACGATGAAGGACTGCTTCATGCTGTCGGTCAGCTTTTGCGCGACGATGCGTCCGAGCGTATCGGAGGTGCCGCCCGGCGTGAACGGAACGATGATGCGCACCGGCTGCTTGGTCGGCCACGCATCGGCGGCGTGGGCGACGCCGCAGGCGAGCAGCGCGGCGGCAAGCGCGACGCGCAAGCCGGTACGTCGCGATGCGTCCGGGCTGGAAAGTAAGGTTTTGTGTCGGAATTGCATGAAACTATCTCCTGATATTGTATTGACTGTGTATTGACTAATGTGGGGTCGCCGGCGTTCCGGATTCGGTGCTCTGTTACAGAGTGCATGGAGTGCCGTCAGGCACCCAACTCTTCCAGCATGTCGACGACATAGCTGTCGTCGGATGCCACGATGAGCATATCGGAGGCGCCGCGCAGTATTTCAAGCGTCGCGTCGCTGCTCTGCTGCTTGTCCTGAATCAGGATGCCGGTAATGAGTACGTTCGACTGCCGGCCCAGATGCTTGATCACCGGAGCGATGCCGACGTCGTCGATGGCATGCGCCACCATGAACAGCATGTCGGCGCCCTTGAGCGATTGCGCAAGGTCGACGCCTTGCGCCCTGATCGTCTCGAGCATTTCTTCGGGCGAAGCGGCGGCCTTGCTTCCGGCCGGCGCGTCCACTACCTGCACATTGCGCAATCCGCGACTGAGCAGCTTGGCGGTGGAGGCTGAGCCGCCGGCGCCAATGCCGACCACCTTGATCATTCGCGGATTGGAATTAGGATGCGCGATCCGATGCCTGGTATCGGTCGCAGCGCGGGAGTTGCTGATGACTTCCATGATGAATGCATGCCTTTCGCGGTCGGTTCCGTCGGGCTCCGCAATGCACAACGCGTTTTCCGATGGCGTGATGACGCACTGCAGCGACCACTCGCCGCAGACGTAACAACGCCTTGTGCCGGAAATCCGGGACAAGGCGCAAGAAGGTTTAAACCGAAGCCTGGGGAACGCCTTCCTTGGCGATCAGCGCTTCCTTGGCGGCATCCTTGAACGCAACGTCCGGCGGCAATACCACCGATGCCGAACGCACGCGATGCGTCACGGTGTCGCGTCCCGGCGGCAGCTGGCCCTTCTGCACTGCCTGAGCCGCCTTCTTCAGACGATGACGCGCCATGATGAT
>JAQGLQ010000575.1 GCA_028292785.1 Noviherbaspirillum sp.
CCGCAACCGCCGAGCAGGACAAGCGATTCCGCACAGAGGCGATGGATGTTTTGAATCTATGGGATCAGACCCACGACTGGTCCCAACGCGCAAAGCTGTTTGGCGGCGAGACTGGATATCAGCGCACGTTTTAATAGCGGATCAGCGCTCGATAAAAGCCGGATTGAGGTCCCGAATCGCCTTCTCGATCCGGACAATCTGTTCCTTCAAGAGTTGCGCGATTTGCCGACGTCGCTGTTCGTGCATGCGGGAATCGATCGCCCCTACACTGAGAGCCCCGATCGGTCGGCGCATCGAGTCGTGAAATGGCATCCCCAAGGCCGTGACGCCTAACGTGACACGATTTTTGACGAGCGCATATCCGGCTTCGCGCGCACCTGCGATAGCTTCCCTTTGTTGCGTAACATCGAGCTTGCCGAAGTCGGGTAACCGCATGGCAGTAGCTTGCAATATCCGCTCGCATTCTTCGTCGTCACAGGCGGCCAAGATCGCCAGACCTCCCGCTCCCACGCCGAGCGGACGGCGGCTGCCTATCTCCAATGTAATGGTCCGAATCGGAAAAGTCCCTTCAACCCGGTCGATGCAGACTGCGTCGAACCCGCTGCGCATCACGAAATAGGAGGTATCTTCAGTCTCTTCTCCCAACTTTTCCAGAACGGGACGGCAAACGTGGCGCAAATCAAAGATCTCGGCCGCGGCCAGGCCCAGTTCGTAGGTCACTGGACCAAGAAGATAGCGCCTCGATTCCCCGTGCTGGAAGATCAAACCCTCGCTATTCAATTGCTTCAGCAGCCGATGCACTGTTGGATGTGGTAGCGCACTTCGCGACGATATTTCTGTGAGCGCCAAGCCGCGCTTGCCAGCCGTTGCCAGCAAGCGCAGCAGCAAGTTGGCACGACGGATGGTGCCGATATCGTCCCGGCTAGATGGCATAGGAAATGTTCCGCATGTCTCGAAAGGCTTTTGGAAACCGTTCAACCAGGATGTTCATTAGGCGGAACGGCATTGCTCGACCGACGTCTGTCTTTTAATTTTTGCTCGAAGCAAAACCTATCGGAATGGCGCTGCTTTTGTCAAGACAAAAAAGTATTTTTTATATTCATCGCCAAGGATTGCAGAGCGACGCACAAAGAAATGAATACGCCCTATGAGAGGTAAATGGTTCATAGACTTGTTTCAATTTCGGTGCGTTCTCGATCGAATGATGTTCATATAATGAACATCGTGAATGATCTTGAAGATCGTTGCGCTATCATCAAAAAAAGTGCGCCTTTAAAAACGCATCCTGAATAGGTGAGCCACGTCTAAGACGAATTCATTTAGTGCGGCCATCCCGCGTGCGATGGCAAACCGCTCATCGGTAATGTGGCGGCGGGAATTAAGACAACGCCTTGAAATTTTCAGGGAGACAAATCTTGGTTACTCCAACATCGAATAATGATTCCGGCATACGCAAAGGCGCCGGAGGGTTCGGTATGACCAAGGGCCGAGTAATCAAGACAATCTTATCCGCCTTCGCGGCCATGATCGTCCTTGGCGCCGCCGGCACGTCGCCGGTAGCCTATGCGCAGGGTGCCTACCCGAACCGACCGATCAAATTCATCGTCCCGTACTCACCCGGAGGATTAGGCGACTCGTTCGCGCGAACGTTTGGACAGGGACTTTCGGAGCGCCTCGGTCAGCCTGTCATAGTCGAGAACATGCCGGGAGCCAGTCAAGCCATCGGCGCAGCCGCCGCTGCGAAGTCTGCGCCAGACGGGTACACACTCTTCAAGGGAACGCAGTCCGGCCAGATCATCAACACGCTGGCCCGAAAGAAGCTTCCATACGATCCGGTAAAGGACTTTACCCCGATCTCGATGCTGTTCAGTACGCCGCTGTACCTGGTTGTGCACCCGTCCGTGGAAGCAAAGTCGCTCAAGGAACTGGTGGCGTTGGCAAAGGCCAAGCCGGATGCGCTTACCGTTGCCACCATCGGGGAGGGAACCGCGCCGCATCTCGCATCGGTAATGTTCGAGAACAGAGCAAATGTGCAGCTGCTTCAGATTCCCTATAAAGGGAGCGCGCCTGCCATTTCGGATGTCCTTGGGGGTAGGGTGCACATGATGTTCGAGGGGGGCGCATCTGCGTTGCCGTATGTTCGCCAAGGACAGCTACGGGCGTTTGCGTCGACTTCCGAAAAGCGTACGGAGAAGGCTGCTCCCGGACTGCCGACAATTTCAGAAACCTATCCCGGATTCTCGATTGAGCCCTGGTTCGGTCTGGTTGCGCCAGCAGGTGTTCCGAGCCAAGTGATTGAACGATTGAACAGCGCGGTCAAGGAAATACAAAAGTCGCCGAAAGTGCTTGAGCTGGCCGAAAACCTCGGAGCATCGGTTATCGCGAGTACGCCGGACGAGTTAGGCAGCCGTATCAAGACTGAACTGGTGGAGTTCGCAAAGATTATGAAGGACGCTGGCATCGAACCACAGTAAGCATGAAAGCGACGGCGGAAAGCGGTCGTGCGCCCGATGATGACGGCGCTTTCCGAGTAGGACAGGAAGCCGACCAGCATACGAAAATAATCAAAGCCAGGACGGCGCATTCCATTCCCCGAAAGGATAGACATGAAACGACATTTTCTGAAGATGGCGGCACTTGCACCGGCGCTCGCGCTGGCTGCCATGGCCGGACACGCCTGGGCGCAGACATATCCATCGAAGCCGATCCGCATGGCGCTTGGCTATCCGGCCGGCAGCGGCATCGATAACGTGGCAAGGCAGTTTGCGAGGCAGCTCGAGAAGTCGCTTGGGCAACCGGTTTATGTGGACAACAAGCCGGGCGCGCTCGGCAATATCGCGGCGCAGAACGTGGCGACTTCCGCGCCGGACGGTTATACCATTCTGTTCACGCCGAGCTCTTCTCCAGTCACCAACGTCCACCTGTTCAAAAAGCTGCCGTTCGACCCGGTCAAGGACTTCACGCCGATTGCCCCGATTGCGACGCTGGGATTCGTGCTGCTCGTCAATCCGCAGTCGCTGCCTGTGAAGAACGTGGCCGAACTGACCGCATTGATGAAGAAGGAGCCCGGCAAGCATTCCTATGGCACTGGCAATGCAGCCGGCCAAGTGGCGGGCGCCCTCTACACGCAACTTGCCGGACTGGATGTGGTGAACGTGCCCTACAAGGGCGTCCCTCCGGCAGTTGCCGACCTCATTGGCGGCAGGCTGGATTTTGTGATGGCCGACGCCTCCCTGGCTATCCCACAGATCAAGGGTGGGCGCGTCAAGGGCCTGGCGGTCACCAGCAATAGCCGCATCGCGGCGTTGTCGGACGTGCCGACGATGGCCGAAGCGGGCCTGCCAGAATATGACCTTCCGGAGAGCTGGTTTGGAATCTTCGGGCCGGCAA
>JAQGLQ010000538.1 GCA_028292785.1 Noviherbaspirillum sp.
TGGCCTGCCTCGGCTATCGGGTGCTGAAGGCGCAGGATGCGCAGAGCGCGCTGTATATCCTGCAGAGCGGCATGCCGATCGACATGCTGTTTACCGATGTGGTGATGCCTGGTTCGATCAGGAGCCCCGAGCTCGCCAGACAGGCAAAACAGTTGTTTCCGAATATCGAAGTGCTGTTCACCTCGGGCTATACGCAGAATGCGATCGTCCATGGCGGGCGCCTCGATCCGGGAGTCGAGCTGCTCAGCAAGCCCTACCGCCGGGAAGATCTGGCCCGGAAAATTCGCCAGATGTTCGCCAAGGCGCGATCGGCATCGAATTCGGCTGCATCGCCGGAGCTCGCTGTACTGGAAGCGGTCGGCGACGCTTCGACCCCGCTGCGCATCCTGGTCGTCGAAGACAACGAAGACGCGCAACTCATGGTGTGCGAACTGCTGATGATGCTGGGCCACCAGGTGCAAGGCGTGATCAGCGCGGAGGAAGCGCTCGCGGTATTGGCCACGCACAGTTTTGATGTGCTGCTGACGGATATCGGCCTGCCGGGAATGAACGGGATCGAACTGGCCCGCCAGGCGACCAAGAATCTGCCCGAGTTGAAGATCATTTTTTCATCGGGTTACGGCAATCTCGGGTCGCACGAGCTTGAGCCGGGATGGATTTCGCTGCCGAAGCCGTTTAACCTGAAAAAGTTGCAGACGGTGCTTGCCGAGGCCGGAACGTAGGTCCCGGTGACGCCCTGACGGTTATTCTTGAATCAAGCCAGGGTCCTTGGCGCGTTCGCGCTCCATATGTTTTCTTGAATGCTTATCTTTTCAGGAACAGGTCATTCCACATTTTTTCCCGCCTCTCCGCGTGGTCGAGGGATTCGCCGACGTTCAGCATGGTGTAGGGAAAATTGATCGGGTTGTCCTTGACCTTCTGGCTGGCCGGCAGCCGGCCCAGCGCATTGAGCACTTCCTGTCCTTCCGGCGAGAGCACGAAATCGGCGAACAGCAGCGCGGCGTGCGGATGCGGCGCATGCTTGGCCACCGCGATGCCGAACGGCAGCGCCAGCACCGGCTGCACCGGCACGAAATCGATCGGGCTGCCGCGGCGGTTCACCGAGATCACGTTCGAGAGAAAGGTGGTCAGGCTGATCGGCACTTCGCCTGCGCCGACCAGCTGCGCGAGCAGTGGATGGCCTTTGCGCATTTCAGGCCGCATCTCGGCCAGATTGTGGAAAAACGCCGTGCCCTTTTCCTTGCCCATCTTGTCGATGATGGTCGCCATCCAGTCCCAGTCGCCCGACTCGATCGCGATCTGCCCTTTCCACTTCGGATTGGCGAAGCCTTCATAGGTTTTCGGCAGCTCTTCTTTCTTGACCTTGGTGGTGTTGAACGCCGTGACCAGGAAATTGAACCGGTCCGGCATCCACAACCGGTGCGACGGCAGCGCTACGGCAGGGAAATCGCCTGCGTGCGGAGTGTGAAACGGCAGCAGCAGGTCTTCGCGACCGATGATTTCGGTTTCGGTCGCATTGGTTTCGATCACATCGAAGGTGTGACGCTTGCTTTTCGCTTCCGTCAGGATGCGCTGAATCAGCTTCTCATTCGGTCCGCGCCAGAGTTCGACCTTGATGCCGTATTTTTTTTCGAAGGCGTCGGCGAGCGGCCTCGACTCGGTTGGCGCCATCGATGTGTAGAACATCAGCGTGCCTTCCTTGCGCGCGTTTTCGATCAGCTTCTCCATGCGGTCGGCGCCGCGGTACATGTAGATCGTTTCGTTTTTCGATGGGGAAGGCTGGGCCTGGGCCGGGGTGGAGAAGATGAGCGCGGCGAGCGCGAGTGACTTGAAAAGAGTCGTGAGGAGGTTGATGCCGCGGGTGGAATTCCTTGCCATTCCTGTCTCCTGTCGGTTTGGATTCTCGAGCTGGCCGGCTGCCGATGAATGGCACGGAAACGTCCCGGTTGCCAGTTCTTCGAGCACAACGGTTCTACTGCTCCGGCCCCGGATCCACCCCCGCCCGCAAGCACCAGTATTCCCACGCGCGCCGCATCAGCGGCGCGTCCGGATCGACGCGCGAGCGGATCTCGATTTCGCCGTCAGACAGCGGCTTGACGCGTCCGAGCCGCAGCGCTTCCATCAGGATGTGCGCATTGCGCGGCAAATACACGGCGGTTTTCACCACTTCGATCAATGAACGCCCGGCCGCCGAAAAACCATGTCCGCGCATCAGCACCACGCGGTTGTCGCCGAGGCCGCCCGCGAGGTCCCGGCCTTGCTCCATGTTGACCACCAACAGATTGGTGTCGCCGAAGTTGTCGCGGATATCCCAGACCGGCACATGCGCGCCCATGTCGCTCGCGGTGTGGATCACCGGCTGCAACGGCGTTTCGGAGATCGTGAAAGGCAGCACGGCGTCGGCATGGCTATGCACCACCGCATTGATTTCGGATCGCTTCTCGTAGATCGCTCCGTGGATGAAACGCTCCAGATAAGGCGTGGGCGCATCGGGCAGCACCGCCTCGCCGTCGAGCCTGTATTCGTAAATATCGCTGGCCTCGACCAGTTCCGGGCTGCGCGAACGGGCGATCAGGTAGCGCTCCGGATTGTCCGGATGGCGGATGCTGACATGGCCATAAGCGTCGAGCACGCCTTCGTTGGCGAGGATGCGGTTGGCGGCGACCAGCCGGTGTATGGTGTGTTCCAGTCGAGTCATGATGGTTTACTCGATGCGTGTGCCGGATTGCTTGACGATGGATTCCCAGCGCGAGATTTCCTCGACGATGAAGGCGCGGAACTGTTCGGGCGTCATGTCGGCCCGCTCCACGCCGGCTGCCGTCAGGCGCGCCTTGACCGTGGGCGTGTCCATCGCCTTGTAGGTTTCCTGATTGAGCAGCGTGATGATTTCCTTGGGCGTGCCGGCCGGCGCGATGATGCCGAACCAGGTCGGCGACTCGAAGCCCGGCATGCCGAGTTCAGTCAGGGTGGGAACGTCGGGCAGCGTGGCCAGGCGCTGCGGCGCGGCGACCGCGATCGGGCGCACCGCGCCGCGCGAGAGCTGCGGCATCAGTTCGACTGGCGTGACGAATTGCAGCTGCAGGCGGCCGGCAACGACCTCGGTCAGGGCCTCGCCGCTCGATTTGTAGGGGATGTGCTGCATGTCGACGCCGGCGCGGTACTTGAACAGTTCGCCGAACAGATGCGCGGTATTGCCGACGCCGGACGAACCGTAATTGAAGTCCATCTTCTTGCTCTTCATGAGCGCCAGCAGCTCCTTCAGGTTTTGCGCGGGCACGGTCGGATTGACCACCAGGACGAAGGGCACGCGTCCGATGAAAGCGACCGGCGTAAAATCCTTGAGCGAATCGAACGGCAGCGAGGTGTACAGCCAGCGATTGGCCGCCAGCATGTTGGCCGCGCCTATGCCGAGCGTATAGCCATCGGCTGGCGAACGGGCCAGCGCTCCCAGTCCGATATTGCCGCCGGCGCCCGGCCGGTTTTCCGTGATGAAGGTCTTGCCGAGGCTGGTTGTGTAAGCCTGCGCGAAGGCGCGCGCCATCGCGTCGACGGTGCCGCCGGGCGCGTAGGGAGCGATGATCTTGCCATTACGGTTGGGATAAGGGCCTTGCTGGGCGGAGGCGAACTGCGGCAAGAGCGCAGTCGCCGCGAGCGCCAGTACTGCGGTGAACTTGCGCACGCCCATGACTCGCTGAATCGTAATCATGTTCCTTGTCTCCTGCTTGTTTTATTGTATTTGCAGAGTGAATTGCAAATCTGCTGTTCGGATAATTATAGGGGAAATCTTGACGCGTTACGGAGCAGGATGAAATTTCTCAGATTGACCGAAAGATTTAAGCTCGTGTAGAGTATTTGCATGGCAGATTTATAATTCGCATCGCAAATTATTACATCGGCGGCGTACCAGACTGTCCAGATCCGGCGCGATGCGTCCGGACACAAAGCAATCCACATAGGAACCGACATGAGCGACACAGCAAAGCCGGCGATCGACTTCGATACCGCGCCAGACCTCGACACCTTGCACGGCATGCTGGACGAGGTGCAAATGAAGAATGGCTGGGCCAAACCGACGCCCTCGCTATACCCCGAACCCAAACAGCCTTTCGTGCCGGCGCACTGGCGCTTCGCGGATGCCCGCGCGGCGCTGCATGCGGCCGGTCGGCTGGTCGGTACCGATCGTGCCGAACGGCGCAATCTGATCATGGCCAACCCGATACCGGGCAACGATTATGCGACGGTGCGCACCCTGGTCGGCGCCTACCAGATGGTGAAGGCCGGCGAGTTCGCGCGCAGCCACCGGCACACGCCGAACGCCATGCGCGTGATTCTGGAGGGCGCTCCGAACGCCTACACCATCGTGGACGGCAAACGCATCCCCATGCTGGCCGGCGACGTGCTGCTGACGCCGAACTGGTGCTATCACGGACACCACAACCAGCACGAGCAGGACGCCTACTGGATCGATTTCCTCGACGTGCCGCTGGTGCAGTTTCTCGGGCCGATGTTTTTCGAGACCCATCCCGACACGCTGGAGCGCAGCGATGAAATCGCCGAACGCTCCACGATGCGTTTCGCCTATGCCGATTACAAGCCCAAGCTGCTTGCCAGCGCCGAAGTGGCTCCCGGCGTGCGCAGCATGGAGCTCGGGCCGCCATCGCTCGTCACCTTCGACCGCGTGGTGGTTCACATTGCCGCCGGCGCACGATGGGATTGCCCGCGCAGCACCGTCAACCAGATCTTCATGGTGGTGGAAGGCAGCGGGGCTTCCACGATCGCCGGCCGGAGGTTCGAATGGGCGCGCGGCGACATGCTGGCCGTGCCGAGCTGGTACGTCCACGAGCATGCGGCTTCTGCCGATGCACTGCTGCTGCGCGTGTCCGATGCGCCGCTGATGCGAATGCTGGGGTGGGAACGCACTGCCGCCGCCGGTAAATAAGCAGGCTTTCCCATCGAATCAGAAAGGAAGCATCAATGAAATTAGTCCGGTTCCAGGTCGGCAGCGGCACGCATGCCGGCATCGTCGTGCAGGATGGCGTGATCGATGTCGCTGCCCGTGCCTCGCGTTTCGAGGGACTGGCTTCTCTGTTGAGCGCCGGCGCGCGGGCCGAAGCGGCCGCGCTGATCCGGGGCGCGGCCGCCGATTATCCGCTGGACGAGGTCAAGCTGCTCGCGCCATTCGAGGGCAATGCGCGGGTATTCTGCATAGGCGTCAATTACAGATCGCATGCCGCCGAAACCGGACGGGATCTTCCGCCGCGGCCGTCGTCGTTCATACGCACGCATGAGAGCATCGTCGCGCCTGGCACGCCGATCGTCCGGCCCGCGGTGTCGACCCACTTCGATTACGAGGGCGAGCTGGCGGCCGTCATCGGCACCCGCGCGCATCGCGTATCGGAGCAGGATGCGCTCGCGTATGTCGCGGGCTATACCTGCTTCAACGACGGCAGCGTGCGCGACTATCAGAAATTTTCCGTCACCTCCGGCAAGAACTTCGACCGCAGCGGCTCCTGCGGCCCGTGGATCGTGACCGCCGATGAAATCCCGGACCCGACCGCGCTCACTCTCGTCACGCGCCTGAACGGCGTGGAAGTGCAGCGCTCGGGCACCGACATGCTGATCTATTCGATTCCGCTGATCGTCAGCTTCCTGTCCGAGATCACGGTGCTGATGCCGGGCGATGTGATCGCCACCGGCACGCCGGCCGGCGTAGGCTCGCGACGCGTGCCGCCGCTGTGGATGAAGGCGGGGGACCGCATCGAGGTTGAGATTTCCGGTATCGGCGTGCTCGCCAATACCGTGAAGGATGAGGAAAATTAGCAAGCGTAGGCTGGGATGCAATCCCAGCCTACGCTTGCTTAACCACGCGCCGCGGCTTCGCCCCAGACCTGCGGATACATCGCGCGCGCGGCATGGCGCACCGCTTCGATGATGTGGACATAGCCGGTGCAGCGGCAGATGTTGCCTTCCAGCGCGGTGTGGATGGCTTCATCATCGAGCGACGCCGGGCATTCCCGCAGAAAGTAGTCGACCGCCATGATCATGCCGGGCGTGCAGAAACCGCATTGCAGGCCGTGGCATTGCACGAAGGCCTCTTGCACCGGATGGAGCTTCCCGCCCTGTGCCAGACCCTCCACCGTCACCACCTGCCCGCCGCTGGCTTGCGCGGCAAGCACCGTGCATGACTTGACTGCGACGCCATCGAGATTCACGGTGCATGCGCCGCATTGCGTCGTGTCGCAGCCGACATGGGTGCCGGTGAGCCCGAGGTGTTCGCGCAGGAACTCCACCAGTAACGTGCGATCCTCGACTTCGCGTGCGACGGTCTGGCCGTTCACCTGCAGTTCCACCTGATTCATGATCTTGCTGCCTGTTCTAACGATTCGCATCCCGGCACACAGGCTTGCAGCACTTGTGCATCGTTCAGACATTTCCATACCAGGTCGCGTGGCGCCAGGATGGTTTGCGATCCCTTGAAGTCCATCGGTTCTCCGTTATTTCATTTGGGCGCCGCCAGCGCCGCAACCGCGCGCCGCGTGTAGACCTCGACCAGGTTGGCCCGGTAGCGCTGCGGCGCGTGCACATCGTCAAGCAGTTGCGCCGGGTCCATCCGCAGATCGTCGAGCGCTTCCACGGTGCATGACCGGCCCAGCCGTTCCTCAGCCTCGCTCCAGCGGAATACCGACGGCCCCGCGCCCGTGACTGCGACGCGCACCTGCGCGCCGAAGCGCGCGACGAATACGCCGGTGATCGCATAGCCGGATGCCGGGTGCCGGTGCTTCAGGTAACTTGCCTGATCGGGCACCGGAAATTCGATAGCGACGACCACCTCGCCCGGTTGCAGGCAGGTCTCGAACATCCCGGTGAAGAAATCGTCGGCGGCAATCCGCCTGTCGCCGGTGACCACGGTAGCGCCGAGGCCGAGCACCGCGGCCGGATAATCGGCGGCCGGATCGTTATTGGCCACCGAGCCGCCCATGGTGCCGCGATTGCGCACCTGCGGATCGGCGATCAGCCCGGCAAGCTGCGCCAGTGCGGGAATCGCCGCCATCACCGTTTGCGAACGCGCGACTTCCGCATGCGGGGTCGCCGCGCCGACGCGCAGCATGCCGCCATCGAGCCGGATGCCCTTGAGTTCATCGAGACGGGAAAGGTCGACCAGGTGGGAAGGCGCGGCGAGGCGCTGCTTCAGCGTCGGAATCAGCGTCATGCCGCCGGAAAGCGGGCGCGCGTCGGGATTCCGGTGAAGAAAATCGGCGGCTTCGGCGAAGGTGCGGGGACGGACATAGCGGGTTGCGTACACTTCAATTCCCTCGAAAATCTCGATTAAATTCGCATATCGAATAGTCCATCTGCGTTGCGAATACTCTATACTGGCCGTTCCATCCTGTCAATCAGCCGCCGGCACTGCCCGCGGCTGCACTATCACAACAAAGGAGACGAAATGAGCAATGAATTACTCGTGCAGCAAGACGGTCCCATCCTTCGCATCACCATCAACCGCCCGGACCAGGGCAACGGCATGAGCGACGAGATGGCGCAGGAACTGATCGATGTCCTCGGCCGCGCGCATGAAACCGCGGAAATGGTGCTGCTGCGCGGCGCCGGCGCGGATTTCTGCACTGGGCGCGCACGCCGTCCCGATGCGCCGCCGCCTTCGCCCGAAGCCTACCTGCGGCGCGACGAGTACGACGTCATCTTCGCCTGCTACAGCGCGATCCGGCGCTGCGAAGTGCCGGTGGTCGGTGTGATCCAGGGGCGCGCCATGGGCTTCGGCACCGCGATCGCCGCGCTGTGCGACGTCTCGATCGCCAGCGAGGCCGCCACCTTCAATATTCCGGAAATGGGACACAACATCATGCCGACCATGGTGATGTCCGCGCTGTTCGACCGCATGAACCGCAACGCCATTCTCTGGATGACTTACTCGCGCGATTTCATCGACGCCCAGCGCGCTCTGGCCTACGGGCTGGTCAGCACCGTGGTGCCGGCGGACCGGCTGGAACAAGAGGTGGAGCAGTTCTGCGCCAAACTCAATGGCGCGCCGCGCCCGGCCGTGCGCGGACTCAAGGAGTATCTGCGCGTGGCGCCGACGATGGATGCGCAGGGGGCGGTCGACTATGCGCGCAGTCTGCACGCGATGGTGAACACGGCCAGCGCGATGAAGAAGGGACCGGGAAAGGCATAGCGGGAATCGATTGACTCACAATGCCAATATGGCTAAAGTCGAATTCGCAACGCAGATATCTTATCTGCAATGCGAATATATAAGCAACTATAAGCAACGAGGCGATATCAAGTTCCGGTAGTTTCCGCCAGCGCATCCGACAACACGCGGAACCACGACAAGTGCGGAGCATGCGCTCCATGCGCCGATTCGACAGCCTCGAACAATTCAAACGTTATGGAGACATGGAATGGCAACGACCCGGAGATTGTGGATCTGTTCGGCATTGGCGGCCGCCGCGTGCGCCGCGTTCGGCACGGCATCGGCGGAAAGCACCTACCCCAGCCGGCCGGTGAAAATCGTCGTGGCCATCGGCCCCGGGTCGGCAACCGACGCGTTCGCGCGCATGCTGGCGGAAGCGCTGCGCAATGACCTGAAGGGCGACTTCATTGTCGAGAACAGGGCGGGCGCGGGCGGCACCATCGGCGGCTCTTTCATCGCCAAGTCGAAGCCGGACGGCTACACCATCGGCGTGCTGCACTCGTCGGTGGTGACCACGGCGCCGGCCATCACTCCCGGCCTCACCTATGATCCGCGCAAGGACTTCACCTGGCTCGGCAATACCGTATCCAATCCGATCGTGCTTCTGGTCGCGGGCAATTCGCCGTTCAAGACGCTGGAAGAACTGGTCGCGGCGGCCAAGAAGGAGCCGGAGAAGTACACCACCGGCATCATCGGCATGGGTTCGCACAGTCATTTCAACCTCGAACTGCTCAAGCAGCATTCGGGAGCCGGGCTGACCCGCGTGCCCTACGCCGGCGGCACCGGGCCGGTCATCACCGATCTGCTCGGCGGCCAGGTCACCAGCGCTTCGCTGATCTGGGCCGGCCTCGGCGATTTCGTGCGCAGCGGCAGGATGCGGGTGCTGGCCGCGACCAGTCCGCTCAAGGGCTTCCCCGATGTGCCGACCTTCGCCAGCAAGGGATATCCGGA
>JAQGLQ010000031.1 GCA_028292785.1 Noviherbaspirillum sp.
GCTGCCGCGACGATGCGCGGCGCGCTATTCAGTTCAGTCTCCTCCACGATCAGCGGCTGCGAAAGGAAAGGCTCGATGACGCCGGATGGAATTGCAGGGATTGCGTCGCGGCCCATCGCTTCGGTACGGATTTGCGCGGTAAGCCGCACGGTAGGAATGCCGTCCTGCCGCATGCCTACACGGTTGCCCAGACGCAGCCGGCCAGCGGCGCGGTCGAAATAAACGATTTGTCCGGGATAGATCCAGTGCGGATCACGAATCTGGTCCCGGTTCAGGCCCCAGACTTCCGGCCAGCACCACGCGTTTTGCAGAAATCTTCCCGAAATGTCCCATAGCGTGTCGCCACGGACCACTTGATGCTGGTCGGGCGCATTTGGCAGGAACGCACAGCGCGGCGAAGCGGCAAGGCTGGAGGCCGACGCCAGAGCGAGGAGCAGTGCGGCTGTGCTAAACTTGGTCATAATCTATCCGGTGAATATGGCTTGAAAAAGCTTGCCGGTATTGAAGTCACAGCAGGCGCCCGCATAACAAAAATAAGAAGTAGCGGGAAAATGTTGTCAAACGGAATTAATTCTGCACAGAAATCCTTGTTCTAGCAAGGTGTTCCACATTTAAATTCAGCCACATTGTTGCGCAAAAGTCGTATGTCTTTATTACCTATTCTGCGTTATCCCGATCCACGCCTGCATAAGATCGCCAAGCCCGTGAGCGTGTTTGACGCTCGCCTGAAGAAGCTGGCGGCCGATATGGCCGAGACCATGTACGACGCTCCCGGCGTCGGGCTGGCGGCTACGCAGGTCGACGTGCATGAGCAGCTCATCGTGATCGATACCTCGGAAACGCACGATGATCTGCGCGTCTTCATCAATCCGAAAATCGTCTGGGCAAGCGAAGAAAAGCAGACTTACGATGAGGGCTGCCTGTCGGTGCCCGGCATCTATGACGGCGTTGAGCGTCCTGCGCGGGTCAAGGTGCGCGCCCTCGATATCGAAGGCAAGCCGTTCGAGCTGGAGGCCGATGGTCTGCTGGCTGTATGCATCCAGCATGAAATGGATCATCTGAAGGGCAAGGTGTTCGTGGAATACCTGTCTCCGCTGAAGCGCAATCGCATCAAGACGAAGCTGGTCAAGGAAGAGCGCGAGCTCAGCCGCGACCGGCAGCGCGCGGCGGCCAGGTAAGCCGCGTCGCATGCCGGCGCCTGTCCGGCGCGCGACGGAGTGATGGCTTCGCTGTTGCATGCAGTTGCATATAATCGAGGCCATGAAAATAATCTTCGCTGGTACCCCCGACTTTGCCGCGGTCGCGCTCGACGCCCTCCACACCGCCGGCTTTCAGATTCCTCTCGTATTGACCCAGCCCGATCGTCCGGCGGGCCGCGGCATGCAGATGCAGGCCTCGCCGGTCAAACAGTATGCGGCGGCGCATGGCATTCCCGTGGCGCAGCCGGTCTCGTTGCGGCTGGATGGCAAATACCCCGACGCAGCGCAGCAAGCCCATGCCTTGCTGCGCGCCACGCCGCATGATGCGATGGTGGTTGCCGCCTACGGATTGATCCTGCCGCGATCGGTGCTGCATATCCCGAAACATGGCTGCATCAACATTCATGCCTCGCTGCTGCCGCGCTGGCGCGGCGCCGCGCCTATCCATCGCGCGATCGAGGCGGGCGATGCGGAAAGCGGGGTAACAATCATGCAGATGGAAGAGGGGCTGGACACAGGGCCGATGCTGCTGCTGGAAAGTTTGCCGATCGCTGCCGATGACACCACCGGCATGCTGCACGACAAACTGGCCAAACTGGGTGGCAGGATGATCGTGGAAGCGCTGAGAAAACTCGAACGGGGTGAGCTGGGCGCAACGCCGCAGCCGGAAGAGGGTGCAACTTATGCGGCGAAAATCAGGAAAGAGGAAGCCGCTCTCGATTTTTCCCAGTCCGCCGACAGCCTTGCACGCAAGATCCGTGCATTCAATCCTTTCCCCGGCGCGCACGGTTCCTTCAACCAAACCCCGGTCAAGCTATGGCGTGCCGAAGCGGTCGAGGCCAGCCCCGGAACATCGCCGGGCACGGTGATCGCAGCGAATGCGCAAACCGGCGTGGTCGTCGCTTGCGGCGACGGCGCGCTGCGCGTGACGGAATTGCAAAAGCCGGGCGGCAAGCGCCTGCCTGCCGGCGAATTCCTGAAGGGCTTTCCGATGGAAAGCGGCTGGTTCGCCTGACTTCCGCAGCTGCTTGCTCTAATCCCCACGCTCGATGGGAAGCGGCGATGCCTGCTTGATCTCTTCCAGACACACCATCGAACGTACGCCGGACACTCCGGGAACCTGCATCAGCCGATCGGTCAGGAAGCCCGACAGGGACTTCAGGTCGCTGGCCACCACTTTCAGCAGGTAATCGAAGTCGCCCGAAATCGTGTAGCACTCCAGTATTTCCGGAAACTGGCGGATCGCTTTTTCCAGGGTGCGCACCTGCTTGAACTGCTCGCGGTCGATGTTGAGATTGACGAAGGCCACCACGCCGAAACCGACCGTCGCCGGATCGACCTGGGCAGCGTACCCGCGAATGATGCCGTCGGATTCAAGGCGGCGCACGCGGCGATAGCACTGGGGCGGAGACAGGCTGGCTTTTTCCGAAAGCTCGACATTGGAGGCGCGCCCGTTTGCCTGCAGCGTCTTGAGGATGATCCTGTCATAACGGTCAATTTTCTCCATTTCCCCACCTTTTGCGTTAATCGATGAAAGATTCTTTCATATTCTGGTCTTTAGGTGCCCGATTACGCAAAAAAGTTTCCTTCAATAATCGCTATCATGGTCCCTGTCATGGCGCGATGTGCATGCAAAGGGGAGGGCAACGTGAATCATCTTATCGAACTCGAAAATCGTTACAGCGCGCACAATTACCGGCCGCTTCCGGTGGTGCTGGAAAAAGGCAAGGGTGTCTGGCTGTGGGACGTCGATGGCAAGAAATATCTCGACATGATTTCGGCGTATTCCGCCGTAAGTTTCGGCCACAGCCATCCGGTGCTGCTCGAAACCCTGATACGCCAGGCGGAAACCCTGGCGGTGACCTCACGCGCATTTCACACCGACCGGCTCGGGCCGTTTCTGCAATTGCTGTGCGAGATGACCGGCCTGCCGAAAGCGTTACCGATGAATACCGGCGCCGAAGCGGTGGAAACCGCGATCAAGGCGGCCCGCAAATGGGGCCACAAGGTAAAGGGCATACCGGACGAGCGCGCCGAAATCATCGTATGCAGCGGCAACTTCGCCGGCCGCACGACCACGATCGTGGGCTTTTCGTCGGAGCGCCAGTACCGCGACGGTTTCGGGCCGTTTGCGCCGGGATTCGTATCGGTGCCGTACGGCGATGCCGCCGCGCTTGAAGCGGCCATCACCGCTCACACCGCGGCATTCCTGGTCGAACCGGTCCAGGGCGAAGGCGGCATCATCGTTCCGCCGCCGGGCTATCTCGCAGCCTGCCGCCGAATCTGCGCGCACCATGGTGTGCTGCTGATCTGCGATGAAGTGCAGACCGGCCTCGGCCGTACGGGCCGCTTGCTCGCCTGTCAGCATGAGGATGTCAAGCCGGACGGGCTGATCCTTGGCAAGGCATTGGGCGGCGGCCTGCTTCCGGTTTCCGCATTCGTGGCGCGTGAAGATGTGATGGGAGTATTCAACCCGGGAGACCATGGCAGCACCTTCGGCGGAAATCCGCTGGCCGCCGCGGTCGGGACGGCTGCGCTGCGCCTGCTGAAGCAGGAGCGGCTGGCGGAGCGGGCAGCGCATCTCGGCGCTTATTTCATGGCCGGGCTGCGCGCCATCGCTCATCCGGCGATACGCGAAGTGCGCGGCCAAGGCCTGTTGATCGGGCTCGAACTTGATCCGGCCGTCGTCTCGGCGCGCGCATTTTGCGAAGAACTCATGCACAACGGCATCCTGTCCAAGGAGACGCATGAGACAGTGGTGCGCTTCGCGCCGCCATTGATCATTTCACAAGAAGAGCTCGACGCCGCGCTGAACGTGATCGGCGCCGCGTTCGATGCACTGCCCAGGCCTGCGGTTCGCGCGGCTGATGCGGTGCCTGTATGACCTCATCGATCCAAGGGAGAGAGCAATGACCGATCGTTTTCTGATGTGCGCGCCTGACCACTTCGAAGTGGCGTACGTGATCAATCCCTGGATGGAAGGGAATATCGCGCGCTGCCGCGGCGACGCCGCCGAACGTCAGTGGAATCAGCTGGTGCGCCTGATCGCGCGCGTCGCGGATGTCGAATGCATCGCGCCGGTATCGGGCGTGCCGGACATGGTATTCACCGCGAATGCCGGGCTGGTCCTCGGCGAAAAATTCGTGCTTTCGCGCTTTCGCCATGCGGAGCGCCAGCGCGAGGAGCCGCACTTCGCGAAATGGTTCGAGGCGGAAGGTTTCACGACGATGATCCTGCCGCCCGACATGACGTTCGAGGGCGCCGGTGATGCGTTGCTCGACCGTGAACTGCCGCTGCTGTGGCTCGGACACGGCCATCGCTCCACCGATCTGTGCGCGCCCTTGCTGGCCGATTTTCTCGATATCGAAGTCGAGCCGCTCAGGCTGGTGAATGAGCGTTTCTATCATCTCGATACCTGCTTCTGTCCGCTGGATGGCGGCCATCTGATGTATTACCCCGCGGCCTTCGACGCCGCTTCGCAGGCGCGTATCGCGGCGCGCATTCCCGCCGAAAGGCGGATCGTCGTCGGCGATGCCGATGCCGCGGATTTCGCCTGCAATGCAGTCAATACGGGCCGGCATATTTTTCTCAATCGCGCATCCGCCGGCCTGCTCGCCGAATTGCAGTCGCGCGGCTTCGTGGTGCGGCAAACCGAATTGACCGAATTCATGAAGGCGGGCGGATCGGCGAAATGCCTGACGCTGAAACTATCCGAGGGGCCGCGGATCCTGTTGCGCGAAGTGGAGGGCGCACGCAGCGTTGCTTAGTCGGCTTGGCTTCGTTCCCGCTTTCTCTTACGCAAACCATTGATTCAACGTATAATTTTGCTGCGCCGATTTGATTGAACAAGTCAAAACCAGCTTGCGGGCGCCAGGGTATAGAGTCCCATTAAAAATGCAGCTAAAGCGGACGCGAAGTAACCCGGTCCCGCTTTGCAGACCGGGTTTTTTGCTTTTCGGATCACTAACAAGACAACATCACATGAAGCGCGACGCCATTTCCGCCACCGAATCGCTCCTGCGCGATTTGCTATCCCAACGCATCCTCGTGCTCGATGGCGCGATGGGCACGATGATTCAGCAATACAAGCTGACCGAAGAGGATTACAGTGGCGGTACGAATGGGCGCTTCGCCGATATCTCGGTGCCTGGCAAGGAACTGTTCGTCAAGGGCAATAACGAATTGCTGACGCTGACGCAGCCGCACATCATCAGCGAAATACACGAGCAATACCTCGCCGCCGGCGCCGACCTGATCGAGACCAATACCTTCGGCGCCACCAGTGTCGCGCAGGACGATTACCACATGGCGCATCTGGTCTACGAGATGAACGTGCAGGCGGCCAGGCTGGCGCGCGCGGCGTGCGACAAATATTCGACTCCCGACAAGCCGCGTTTCGTCGCCGGCGCGCTCGGCCCGACTCCGAAGACCGCATCGATCTCGCCGGACGTCAACGATCCGGCCGCGCGCAATGTCACGTTCGATCAACTGGTCGCGGCGTATCTCGAGCAGACGCGCGCGCTGGTCGAAGGCGGCGCGGATGTGCTGCTGGTCGAGACGATTTTCGATACGCTCAATTGCAAGGCCGCGCTGTTCGCGATCGACGCGTTTTTCGAAGAGTCGGCGCGCAAGGGGCAGCCGCGTTTGCCGATCATGATTTCCGGCACGGTAACCGATGCCTCGGGACGCATCCTGTCGGGCCAGACGGTGCCGGCATTCTGGCATTCGATCCGTCATGCCAGGCCTTTGACGGTCGGCCTCAATTGCGAGCTGGGCGCCGCTCTGATGCGGCCTTATGCCGAGGAATTGTCGAAAATCGCCGATACCTACGTCTGCATCTATCCGAATGCCGGCTTGCCCAATCCGATGTCCGACACCGGCTTCGATGAAACGCCCGACATGACTTCGTCGCTGCTGAAGGACTTCGCCGACAGCGGCTTCGTGAACATCGCCGGCGGCTGCTGCGGCACGACGCCGGCGCACATCAAGGCGATCGCCGGCGTGGTGGCGACGATCGCGCCGAGAAAGATTCCGGAAACCGGCTGCGCGACCAGGCTGTCCGGCCTCGAGCCATTCGTCATCGACGACGACTCGCTGTTCGTGAACGTCGGCGAGCGCACCAACGTCACCGGCTCCAAGGCGTTCGCGCGCATGATCCTGAACGAGCAATACGACGAGGCGCTGTCGGTGGCGCGGCAACAGGTCGAGAACGGCGCGCAGATCATCGACGTCAACATGGACGAGGCGATGCTCGATTCGGTGGCGGCGATGACGCGCTTCCTGAATCTGATCGCATCGGAGCCGGACATCGCGCGCGTGCCGATCATGATCGATTCCTCCAAGTGGTCGGTCATCGAGGCGGGACTGAAATGCGTGCAGGGCAAGGCCGTGGTCAACTCGATTTCGATGAAGGAAGGCGAGGAAGAATTCCTGCGTCAGGCGGCGCTGTGCCGCCGCTACGGCGCCGCCGTCATCGTCATGGCCTTCGACGAAAAAGGCCAGGCCGATACCTACGAACGCAAGATTGAAATCTGCAAGCGCGCTTACGACCTGCTGACGCAGAAGGTCGATTTCCCGCCGGAAGACATCATTTTCGACCCGAACATTTTTGCCATCGC
>JAQGLQ010000084.1 GCA_028292785.1 Noviherbaspirillum sp.
CCTCTGGTATCTGTTCGGCCCGATAGCCGGACTGCTTGCGGGCATGTTCGCTTTATGCGTCATGCTGGTCGTTCAGCTGCTCTATCTCCGGCGGCTGGCTGATTGGCTGGACAATCCCTCGTCCGCAAAGCTGCCTGACGGATGGGGTGCGTGGAGCGATATATTCGCGCGTCTGTACAGGCTGCGGCGCGACGACGAGAAGAACCAGGTCGAACTGGCGGAGTGGCTGGCGCGCTTCCGGCAGGCCATGAATCTGTTGCCGGACGGCGTCGTGATCATGGACGACGTGCTTTTTCTCGAATGGTGCAATCCGGCGGCGGAGAAACATCTCGGCCTCGGTCTCGAACGGGATAAAGGGCGGCGCGTCACGAACCTGGTGCGCAGTCCCGAATTCATGGATTACATCATCCTCGGCCGCTACGAGCAGCCCCTGACGCTGAGTTTTCGCGAACGCAAACTGATTGTGCAGATCATCCCGTTCGAAAGCCGACGCCAGATCCTCGTCACCCACGATGCGACCGAATCCAAGCGCATAGAAATGATGCGACGCGATTTCATCGCCAACGCATCGCATGAGCTGCGTACGCCGCTGACCGTCATCAACGGTTTTCTCGAGATCGCCCTGAGCCAGCCTGACCTCGATCCGCAAACCCGGATGGCACACACAAAGCTGATGAGCGAGCAGGGACGGCGCATGCAGAATCTGGTCGACGACATGCTGACCCTGACGCGGCTGGAATCGGTGGAATACCTGGTGCGTCAGGAGCGGGTCAACATCCCTTCGCTGCTGGGCCAGATACTGGAGGAGGCGAAAGCGCTGTCGGCTGACAAGCACCGGATTTCCCTGGCGGTAGACGGGCCCGACATCATGGGTAGCGCTGATGAATTGCGCAGCGCCTTCAGCAACCTGGTATCGAATGCGGTGCGCTATACACCGGAGCAGGGCAGCATTGAGATTTTCTGGAAAGGGAGCGAATCAGGCCCGCAGTTCATCGTGCGCGACAGCGGAATCGGAATACGCCCGGAGAATATTTCACGCCTTACGGAGCGCTTCTATCGCGTCGATAAAAGCAGATCGCGGGAAACGCAGGGAACGGGGTTAGGCTTGGCTATCGTCAAGCATGTGCTGTTGCGCCATGAGGCGGTGCTTTCGATCACTTCCGAGCCAGGGAAAGGCAGCACGTTCAGTGTGAAATTTCCAACGAAGGTAATATGCGAATCTACGCTCGCAACCGCATGAGCCGCACCGATGCCGGATGCCATTGGGCTTTCGGCCCTGGCGTCCGGCATCAGCACCACTTTTCCGCTCACTTGTGACCCGCCGTAACTTTAAGAGCCTGTTCGGTGTCTTTGCAGCACGTGCTAAAAAGACACCGAACAGGCTCTAACGATTTGCCATTCATTGTTCCTATGCGATTCAGTCAGACTTCAGTCGTCATTTCGACCTTTTTGGCGTTGGTGTTAGCCGGTTGTGCGACGCCGCCTCCTGCAGCGCCCCCCAAATCGACGCACACTGCCCAGCCCAAACCCGTGCGGCAGCTCAAGGTCGGACTCGCCCTCGGCGGGGGAGCCGCTCGCGGCTTCGCCCATATCGGCGTCATCAAGGCGCTGGAGGCGCAGGGCATCGTGCCCGACATCGTGGTCGGCACGAGCGCGGGAAGCTTGGTTGGAGCGCTGTACGCGGCTGGCAACAATGGCTTCGCTCTGCATAAGCTCGCTTTGGAAATGGATGAGGCGGCAATCTCGGATTGGTCCTTGCCGCTGTTCGCCAAGGCAACCGGGGTGCTGAAAGGCGAAGCGTTGCAGAATTATGTGAACAAGACGGTGAACCAGATCCCTATAGAGAAAATGAAAATACCGTTCGGCGCCGTGGCGACAGACTTGAAAAACGGTCAGCCGATCCTGTTCATACGGGGCAATGCGGGAATGGCCGTGCGCGCCTCGTCGGCCGTGCCGGGCGTGTTCCAGCCGGTACGGATCGGCGAGCAGACCTATGTCGATGGCGGTCTGGTTTCACCGGTGCCGGCCCGGTTTGCTCGGCAGATGGGAGCCGATTTCGTTATCGCAGTGAATATCTCGGCTCAGCCGGAGGCCCAGCCGTCATTGAGTACCATGGATATGTTGCTTCAGACCTTTGCCATCATGGGGCAAAGCATCAATCATTATGAGCTGAGGGATGCCGATGTCGTCATACAGCCGAGGCTCGGCAACATGAAAGGAAATGATTTTCCGGGTCGGAATGTCGCGATCCTGGCCGGAGAACAGGCCGCTGCCGGAATGATGACGGAAATCAGGCAGAAGCTGGCCGCAAAGCGGCAGGAATGATTAAAGCCGTCTAATTAATTCGACTCCGGCTCGCTGATGCGGCGGGCACCATTGAAGCGGTTTTTCCAGTAACTCAGATCCATGCTTTCAATCCGGACCTTTCCACCCCTGGATGGAGCATGGATGAACTTGTTGTCGCCCAGATAAATCCCTACGTGGGAAAAACTCCGCTTCAGGGTGTTATAGAAAACCAGGTCGCCGGGCCGCAGGTCCTTCGAGTCCACATCCTCGCCGACGCGGCTGATTTCTTCCGAAGTCCGCGGCAGATTGGCGCCCCATGCTTCCTTGAAGACATAACGTACCAGCCCGCTACAATCCAGTCCGCTTTCAGGCGCGTTGCCGCCGTATTTGTAGCGGATGCCGATCATTCCCATTGCGCGGGAGGCAAGTTCGGAGGCGCGGCTGGTGAAAGTTTGCCATTTGCTCTGAATCGTGCTGCTGTTCGGTTGGGGAATGGTCAAATCCGAACCCAGAGCGGGGCCATGCGCGCACCAGAGTGCCAGTACCACTAAACCGGTCTGTATGGGGAGGTGCATTGCTTTCTTAATTGTCATTTTGATAAATTCGTGCATCGTAGCCCCTGAAATGTAGGCGACATCGGCCCCACTGTCAAAATTTATTGCTCAGGAGTATGCTTGCATCAGGGAATTTTTTGAGGGCAAGTATGACCACATCTCAGTCGATCGGACTCCCCGGGAAGCCTACGGTACTGATCACCGATGACTCGCGTCTAGTGCGCGCAACACTGATCAAGCATATCGAGGGCATGTTCGGCTTCCGGGAGGCATTCGATGGTGAGGAAGCGTGGGAAGCATTACTGGTCGACCCCGGTATCAAGGTAGTGATTACCGATCTGACCATGCCCCGCCTCGACGGCTATGGATTGATCAATAGAATCCGGGCCTCGAAATCGAGCCGCATTCGTAACATCCCCGTCATGGTGATTTCCGGAAGCAATGAGCAGGACGATCGCAGACGTGCCAAGGAAGCCGGTGCGACAGATCTCATTACTAAAGGCATTCCCAGCGCTGACCTGCTGGCTCGGCTCGATATGCTCTGTCAGCTGGGAAACAATCGAACTGTATTCGAGTACGCCCTGGAGGCGGCGGTGCGTCAGCACACGCCATCGCGTCCCAGCACAGAGCTGGCGACGCCGGAACGTCTGCACGCCCGCAGTGCCGAAGCACTCGCAATGGCGCTCCGGTCGCGAAGCGACTTTGTCGTACTCAAGATTTGTTTCGGCATCAAGCCCATCGGCCTCGAAGGCCAAGCCTTCGGTCCGCCGGCGAGCGTGATTCATGCGATAGGAGAGGTATTGCAAGGAATCGTGCGGCAAAGCGATTGTGTTGCGAAGACGGACGATGCGGAATTCACTCTTTCGACGG
>JAQGLQ010000090.1 GCA_028292785.1 Noviherbaspirillum sp.
CGCGCTTCGCGACAAGTAGCCGCTTCCACCTTCCAACCATTGGCACTTCCGGGCCATCGCGACATACCACCGCTGTCATGCTGAAATTTTACCGATCGCCCCTCCTGGCTTCCCTATGCGTTGCCGCACTCATCCTTTCCGCCTGCAACCCGACCTATAACTGGCGCGAGGTGCGCGGCCCGGATGCTCCCTATCTCATCATGCTGCCTGGCAAGGCGGCGTCGGCATCGCGTGCCGTGACCCTGAATGGAGCACAGCTAACGATGACCATGACCGCATCCGAGGTCCAGGGCACCACGTTCGCGGTCGGCAGCGCGCAATTGCCCGATGCCACGCAAGCGCGCGCCGCGCTCGATGCCATGAAAAACATCATGGTAAACAACATCGGTGGAACCATCCGCCAGGAAAAGCGATCCGGCCCGGCCGACGCGCCCGAGGAAATAGCCATTGAAGCAGTCGGTACACCGGGCGCCTCCGCCCGCTCCAAACCGCGGCTGCTATTCGCGCGTTTCATTGCCAGGGACAAGCGGGTGTACCAGGTTATTGTAGTCGGCCCGGAAGAAGCGACCTCACGCGAGGCGGTCGATACCTTTCTGACCTCCTTCAAACCGGCCTGACCGATTGATATCCGGCATGACCCGATCAAGCAGCGGTCGCGGCGCCCATAGCGGAATCGCTAACTCGTGCTATGGTTTAATCGTCAATAATTAAATATCGGAGTTTTCATGTTAGTGAAATTCAGGTCGAAGGCCGCAGCCGACGTGACGATGTACGAAGAACACGCCAAACGCATACTCGATCTCCTCCAAAAAGACGTCAAAATGGGCGTCATCACCGCCGCGGAAGCGCCCCGAGCGATCGCCAGGCTGGAGGAAGAAATCGTTGAAAGCAAGAAGCATCCGGTGTCGGAAGAGATGCAACATGATGTGACCACGCATCACGGAGAACAGGGCGATGACAACGAACATGAACCGGTCGAGCATGTCAGTTTCGCAACGCGCGTTTATCCGTTGCTTGAAATGCTGCGAGCCGCCCATGCGGGGGGAAACGATGTGGTGTGGGGCGTTTACTAAATATCCCGATAACGGGACGGGATGGGGGTATACGCCTGCCATCCGCTTCCCTGCCGCATCGTCGTCATCATCGTCTACTTCAGCTCAGGGCCGGTCTGCTCACGCGGGGTAGCCGCCCGATCAATCCGAATCAAAAGAAACAATCGCCGCTTTGTCCAATTCTTCCCGTTCCCCCGCTTCCCGTTTACCGCCCGACTCTCTTGCCTACAGTTTGCTGGGTGCCTCTCTCGCGCTCGTTCAGGTGCGGGAAGGCACCGCGCTGCCGCAAGCGCTTACTAACGTTTTCAATGAAATGCACCCGGCCGCGCAGGCGCGAGGTGCAATTCAGGATATCGCCTATCGCACCCTGCGCCGGCGCGGCCGTGCCGAGGCGCTGCTTTCCGTTCTGGCAAGCAAACCTCCGACACTCCCGCTTTTGCATGAGCTCCTCTGTGGTGCGCTCGCCCTGATTTCCGATCCCGCCGACGAACCGGCGCCTTATGAAACCTTCACGGTGGTCGATCAGGCCGTGACAGCGGCAGCATCCGACTCGCGCAGCGCGCCGGCGAAGAGCATGGTCAACGCGGTGCTGCGGCGATTCCTGCGGGAACGCGAGGCACTGCTGCAAGAAGTGCTGATCCGGCCGGAAGCGCAATGGAACTATCCCGCGTGGTGGATCAAGGCCGCGCGCTCAGCCTATCCCATGGACTGGCAAGCCATTCTTCGCGCGGGAAACAGCACGCCGCCGCTGACCTTGCGGGTGAACCGGCGCAGGACGACGGTCGACGATTATCTGCGGCTATTGTCCGGCGGCGGCATGGCCGCCACGCGCATCGGCCCGCACGCGGTACGGCTCGAACAACCGGTGCCTGTCAGCCAGATTCCGGGCTTCACGGATGGGCTGGTGTCGGTGCAGGATGCCGCGGCGCAACTTGCAGCGCCGTTACTGGATCTGCGCAACGGCATGCGCGTACTGGATGCCTGCGCGGCGCCCGGGGGCAAGACCGGGCATCTCCTCGAATGCGCGGATATCGAACTGTTGGCGCTCGATGCGGAACCGAAACGGCTGCCGCGCATCGCTGAAAACTTGAAACGATTGCAACTCGATGCCCGGATCGAAGCCGGCGACGCGAGCGCGCAGGATTGGTGGGACGGCATGCCGTTCGATCGGATCCTGGCCGATGTGCCATGCACCGCGTCGGGCATCGTGCGACGCCACCCGGATATACGATGGCTACGGCGCGAAAGCGATGCGGCCCGCCTGGCCGCGCTGTCGGCGCGCATACTCGACAATCTCTGGCAGCTGCTGCGGCCCGATGGCAAACTGTTATTTGTGACCTGTTCGCTCTGGCCGCAGGAATCGGAACAGCAGGCGGCCGCGTTCGCCGCCCGCGCCGGGGCGCTTCGCCTGCCCGCGCCGGGACAATTGCTGCCGACCACGGGGACTGTGCGCGCGGACGAGGATCATGACGGATTGTTTTACGCGCTATTCCAAAAGACGCCGGTCTGATAGTATCCGTCAACTCGCCGCATGGCGCCTTTACGGCATGACCTCCCGTTTGCAGACTGTTAGGCAGGGAGTGATGCCAAATTGTCATCCGCCTGATCCACACCCGAGTGACTCGTCGAATCTTTCATTTCCTGACCCGATGGCTTTTGACCGCGCTGCTGCTGGCGTCCCTGCCGGTACGCGCCGGGGAAGGCATAGAGATCACCCGCGCCAACATCGAAAGCACGGAGGAAGGCTACAAGCTGGCAGCCACCTACAACGTGGAGCTGAACCGCGGGCTGGAAGATGCTATCACGCGCGGCGTTCCGCTTTACTTCACCACCGAGATCGAATTCACCCGGCCGCGCTGGTACTGGTTCGACGAGAAAGCCATCGGCGCATCGCAGACGGTGCGGATTTCGTATGATGTGCTGACCCGCCACTATCACGCCTCCTTCAGCGGCCGCCTGCAGCAAAGCTTCTCCACGCTCGACGATGCACTGTCCCTGCTGCGGCGACCGACCCGCTGGCTGGTCGCGGAGAAAGGCGAGCTTAAACCGGGCGCAACCTACAACGTCGCCATGCGCATGGGGCTCGATGTGGCGCGCCTGCCGAAACCCTTCCAGGTCAATGCGCTGAATAATAGCGACTGGCGCTTTTCGTCGGACTGGAAACAATTCACCTTCAAGGCGGAGTAGAAGTGCCCAGGTTATTGCGTTATTTTCTGGTGATTGGCGGCGCGATCGTCAGCATACTGCTGTTTCTGCTGGCATCCGCATCGGAAAATTCCGCGCTGTTCGATCAGCATTACCCCTGGCTGCTCGGCCTGAACGCGCTGGTCGCCGTCGCCTTGCTGCTGCTGGTGACGATGCTGCTGTCGCGGCTCTACCGCCGTTACAAGCGGCGCCAGTTCGGTTCCCGCCTGATGGCCCGACTGGTGCTGCTGTTCGCCGTCATCGGCATCCTGCCCGGCACCGTCATCTACCTGGTTTCGGTGCAGTTCGTGTCGCGTTCGATCGAGTCCTGGTTCGATGTGCGGGTGGAATCGGCGCTGGAAGCGGGCCTGACCCTGGGGCGGACCGCGCTCGATGCTTCCCTGGCCGACCTCAACGCCCAGGCTCGCGGCATCGCGGCCGAACTCTCCGAAATGCCCGAATCGGCGCAGATCACGCAGCTGTCCCGGCTGCGCGACCTGAACCAGTTTCAGGAAGCGACTGTCGTCAGCGCCAGCGGCAACATCATCGCCACGGTCGGCGGCCGGATCGGCGCGCTGATGCCGAACCTGCCCAGCAATGCGATGCTGCGCCAGGCCCGCGTGTCACGCAGCTTCTCCGCCATCGAAGGCGTATACGATGCGCGCGATCCGGGCGCGGCCGATGCCGCGACCGGCGGCTTGCAGCTGCGCGTCGTGGTCGCCATTCCCAGCCCCACCAACGCATTGACGCTGCAAAACGAGGCGCGCTTTCTGCAGCTGCTGCAGCCGGTGCCCGCCCACCTCGCGACCAATGCGGAAGCGCTGCGCGCGGCATACAGCGAGTACCAGGAACGCTCGCTGGCGCGCACCGGCCTGCGCAAGATTTATATCGTCACGCTGACACTGACCCTGCTGCTGGCGATCTTTGGCGCGATCGCGGGCGCCTTCCTCATCGCCGGCGATCTGGCGCGACCCTTGCTGCTGCTCGCCGAGGGCACCAAGGCGGTTGCCGAGGGTGACCTGTCGCCGCGCCCGATCGTGACGACTTCCGATGAGCTCGGCACGCTGACGCAATCGTTCAACACCATGACGCGCCAGCTTTCGGAAGCGCGCGCATCGGTCGAAAGAAATCGTGCCGCGCTCGAAAACGCGAATGCGTATCTCGAGTCGGTTCTTGCCAACATGTCGGCCGGCGTGATGGTGCTCGACCATCAGTTCTGCCTCGTTACCTGCAATGAATCGGTGGAACGCATCCTGATGCGCGACTTCGGTCAGTACATCGGCAAGCCGCTTTCGGAAATCGATGGCCTGGAGCCGTTCTCGAATGCGGTCACCCGGAGCTTTTCCGAGCAAAGCGCGCAGACGGCGGCGGATGCGCTCGCCGTCAGCGGCCGGCACTGGCAGCAACAGATCGAACTGCCGCGGCAGGGAACCGGCTCCGACGCCGGCCAGAACATCACGCTGCTGGCGCGCGGCTCGCACCTGCCGGTGCAGAGCGGGACCGGTTATGTGGTGGTGTTCGACGATATTTCGGATGTCATTTCGGCGCAGCGCTCCGTCGCATGGGGCGAAGTGGCGCGCCGCCTCGCGCATGAAATCAAGAACCCGTTGACGCCGATCCAGCTGTCGGCGGAACGCCTGCAGATGAAGCTCGAGAACAAGCTGGCGGCGCCCGACGCGGCCATGCTGAGCAAGGGAACGGCGACGATCGTGAACCAGGTCTCCGCCATGAAGCGCATGGTCGACGACTTCCGCGATTACGCGAAGACGCCCGCCGCCGTCCTGACGCCGCTCGACCTGAATTCGCTGGTGGAGGAGATTCTTCACCTCTACCTGGGCGGCGACGAACAGGACATCATCCATGTCAGCCTGGCACCCTCGCTTCCCCAGGTGATGGGAGACGAGACCCAATTGCGCCAGGTCATCCATAATCTTCTGCAAAACGCGCAAGATGCAGTTTCGGAGCGGCCGGAAGACGGGCTTGCGCCCGCGATCAATCTCGTGACCGAAGCGATCCGCTATCAGGACTCGGACGGCAGCAAGCAGACCGCGGTACGCATCACGGTGACGGACAACGGCCCCGGATTCTCGCCGAAAATCATCTCCCGCGCGTTCGAGCCCTATGTCACCTCAAAGTCGCGCGGCACCGGGCTCGGGCTTGCGATGGTGAAGAAAATTATCGATGAACACGGCGGCCGGATCGATATCCAGAACCGGACGGA
>JAQGLQ010000096.1 GCA_028292785.1 Noviherbaspirillum sp.
ATGCCTTGTCGGACATTGCATTTTTTCGACGACCGCGTAAACGCATGACCGAGAGTCGGCCGTAACATAAAAGCGCGTCAGCGCTTCGAAGGAGACAAGCGCATGGCCTTTGTTCAGGCAATCGGGATCGGTAACCGAACAATCCTGCAAGATGTCCTTTCAACGAAAATTTATCGGCCACGCGGCTGCCCGCAGATTCGTGCGGACGGATTCCCCCATTCTTTCAGGCTGAGCGCCGGACACGCCGGCATCAAACCGCTTCATGCTGAATACGCCAGCGCAATGCCGCTGCGAGTCATCCTTGCCAAACCAACTCAATAGAAAGAGGGGACCTTATGCCTTATCCACGGGATCTGCGTGAATTCCTTGCTTCGCTCGAAGCATGCGGCAAGCTGTACCGCTTTACCGAAGACATGGCTGCGATCAACAAGGATACCGAAATCATTCCGCTGCAGCGTATTTCGATGCGGGGCCTGCCGGACAGGCAGCGCAAGGTTCTGGTGTTCGACAAGGTGACCGACGCGCAGGGCCGCAGCTATGACATGGGAGTCGCCGCTGGCGTCTATGGCATATCGGATGAACTGGTGTTGCATGGCATGGGATGCGACACCATGCACGAGGCCTTGGAAAAATGGCATCAGGCGGTCGAATCCCCCATCCCGAGCCGTATCGTCGACACCGGACCGGTGCACGAGGTGGTGCATACCGGCGCAGCCCTCAAGGAGCGCGGCCTCGACATGCTTCCGGTGCCGGTGGAAGATCCGGGGTTCAGCCAGATGCTGCGTACCGGTCTGCCGATGATCACGCGTGACCCCGAGACCGGCATCACCAACGTCGGAACCTATAACGGCTTCCTGCGCGATCGTGACCGGATGGTGGCTGCCATCGGCGGCTTGCGCGATACCATGCGCGTCCAGTGGGAAACAGCGCGGCGGCGCGGCGAGGAATTGCCGGTAGCGATTGTGATAGGTGCAACGCCCAACGTCATGCTCGTGGGCTCGGCCGCCCTCCCTTATGGCGTCGACGAGCTTGCCGTCGCCGGCGGCATCGCCGGCGAGGCGATGGAACTGGTGCGCTGCAAAACCGTCCCGCTCGAAGTGCCGGCGCATGCCGAGATCGTCATCGAAGGCATGATCTCGACCGACACATTCGAACCGCGCCTGGCGTTCGGCGAATATCCCGGCTATCTCAACATGGAACGCAACAACCGGCCGGTCATGCGGGTGACCGCGATCACTCACAGGCACAAGGCACTTTTCACGCCGGTGACGGTCGGCTTCGCCCCGAGCGACACCAATGCCGTGTGGGGCTTCTGCAATGCGGCCACGACTTATCACGAGCTGCGCTACGTCAGGAAACTGCCGGTCTCGGATGTCTACATGCCGCAGATGGGCGGGGGCAATGACTTCTGCATCGTCCAGCGCGAAAAAGGCTCCGACATGGCGGGCGGAATACTGCTCAAGGCCGCCGGCGAGGTGCATCGCGGCGCCAAATACATTGTGCTGGTCGACTGGGACGTGAATGTGCGCGATCCCGACATCCTGGTCTGGGCGCTGGCCTTCCGCGTGCGGCCCGAAACGGATCTGGAGGTGGACACCGGTCGCAGCGCGGGGCTCGATCCGTCTTCGGGACCGACCGGGTCCACGCAAGGCCAGCGCGAGACGGCGGCGCTGGAGCCGGGGAAATATCACAGGGTGCTGATCGATGCCACCACCAGCGGACCGTACCCGCCGGTGGCGCTGCCGCGCCGCGACTATATGGAGCGCGCGCTCGACATCTGGCGCGCCCACGAGATGCCGGAACCCGATTTGCTGATGCCCTGGTACGGCTACACGCTCGGCTACTGGAACGAGGAAGACCAGAAGCTGGCCGACCTGATCTCGGCGGGGGATTACAAGGCGGTTGGGAGGTATGCGCGCGATCTGCAGGTGAGGACGGAGGATGTGCTGGCGCTGGAGCGGGAAGCGGCGCAGAAGCGGGGGGAAGGCTAGGCAAGTGTTTCGGCACGCAGCGCAGTTCCGCGCGGCTCTGTTCTCCCGCCTGCGGGAGAACAGAGCAAGAACGAATCCCAACGAGGAGAAAAGCAATGCTGAGGTTAATCGCGAAACGCTGTGTGTCCTTCCTGTATGCCGCCGCTCTCCTGTCGTCTGGCGCGGCCATCGGCGCCGACGCCGACGCCTGGCAGGCCGGCGCCGACGATCAATGGAAGAAAGTGCTTGCCGCGGCGAAACAGGAAGGCCGTATCGTAGTCGCGGGATCGCCCGCGCTTTCCAAGGCGATAAGCGCCGATTTCGAGCGCGACACCGGCATTCCGGTCACCTTCGTGGCCGGCAGCCCGGGCGAATTGTCCACACGGCTTGAACGCGAGGCGAAAGCGGGCAATGTCTCGGTGGATATCACCATCGGCGGCGGCACCGAACTGTTCAGCCTGTATTACCCCGGCTATCTCGAGCCGATCGCGCCGCGCCTGATGCTGCCGGGGGTGAAGAATCCGGCCAACTGGATCGACGGCAAGATCAAGTGGTTCGACAAGGAACAAGCCTACATGATGAAGATCGCCAACTGGGTTCAGGGCTGGGCGCTGGTGAACTCGGACAAGGTCGACGTTTCAAAGATCCGTCAATGGAAGGATCTGCTGAAGCCGGAGTACAAGGGAAAGATCGCCGCCTATGATCCGCGCCTTGGCGGCCAGGGCCAGGGGATGGCGGGTTCGCTGGTCAACAAGTTCGGAATAGATTTCGTCAAGCAGCTGTATACCGGACAGGAGGTGACGTATACGCGAGACGGCCGGCAACTGGTCGAGTGGGCCGCGCGCGGCACGTATCCTATCGTGCTCGGCGCGGTGCAGGGGGATGTCGAGCGCTTCAAGAAGGCAGGCATGAAGCAGCTCGTCGTGCCGACGCTGCCCGACGGCCCGGGCTCGCTCACGGGCGGATTCGGCGTGGTGAAACTGCCGAAAGGCCAGCCGCATCCCAATGCGGCGACCGTATTCCTCAACTGGATCGCGAGCAGGCCGGGCCACGTCGCCTATTCCTCCAGCACGCTGGAGTCCAGCACGCGCGTCGATGCCCAGATCGATATCGTCCCCGATTATGTGAAGCCCAAGCCGGGCATCGACTACCTCGATAGTTATGCGGAGGACTGGTATAAAAACGAGCGCCCGAAGATCGCCGCGGCGCTGGTCGAGTCACTCGGCGGACGCTGACTTCAGAAGAAGCGCGGGTCGTAAATCCACTTCCTGACTGTGGCGGCGGCAATCTTCGCAGTATCAGCGCATTGTGTTCGTCGGGCACGATCACCGAGGGCACGAGGAGTATCGAAGACGCCTCAAGAGCTTTAACACTGCTGTTTTGTTTCTACCGAATCCTCTTCCACTCCCGACCTCGGCATTTTTTCTATCCATGAGAGACGCTATGGTTGTCTTTGCGACAACCCTGCCATCTTGACGTTTAAGCGCTATCATCGCGGCTTCAGTTTTTGCGGCCCATGCTTTTGCTTCAGCCTTTGTTGCAAACGTATCCGAGTCAGAGGGAAAGCCAACATTCGATTCGCGCCTGCCATTTATTGCCTCTTTTTCGAACGTCGCCATATTCTTGTTTTCTAAGATAAATTACATATGGCAATGTTGCGGCAGAATCAAATGAAAACATGGGCGAAATCGTGAATCCAAATGAATATCGAAATGACCAAAAATACAGTAATCCCCCATGAAAACAAGGAAAAACATGGCGTTCACCAGGGGCGCCGTATTTCGGTCGCCCCCATGATGGACTGGACAGACCGGCATTGCCGCATGTTTCACCGGCAGATCACGCGCCATACCTGGCTCTACACCGAGATGGTGACGACCGGCGCGCTGTTGCATGGCGACGTCGCGCGGCATCTGGACTTCAATGGCGAGGAACACCCGGTCGCATTGCAGCTGGGCGGCAGCGAACCGGATGACCTGGCGAAAAGCGCACGACTGGGGGCGCAGTGGGGCTATGACGAAATTAATCTCAATTGCGGGTGCCCATCCGAGCGCGTGCAGAAAGGCGCATTCGGCGCCTGCCTGATGGCGGAGCCGCAACTGGTCGCCGACTGCGTCAAAGCCATGCGCGACGCGGTATCGGTCGACGTCACGGTCAAGCATCGGATCGGCATCGATAACGCGGAATCGTACGGCTTTGTGCGCGACTTCGTCGGCACCGTGGCCAATGCGGGATGCACAACCTTCATCGTCCATGCGCGCAATGCGATCCTGAAAGGTTTGAGTCCCAAGGAGAATCGCGAGATCCCGCCGCTGAAGCCGGAATTCGCCTACCAGCTCAAGCGCGATTTTCCCGATCTTGAAATTCTTATCAATGGCGGCATCAAAACCCTGCAGGAAATCGACATCCATCTGATGCATGTCGATGGCGTGATGCTCGGGCGCGAGGCTTACCATAACCCGTATCTGATGGCGTCCTTCGATGCGCGCTACTACGGCGACGACACCCCGCCCAAATCGCGCGCGCAGGTGCTGGAAGCGATGCAGCCATACATCCGCGATCAGCTCGCGCGCTTCGGCAAGGCCGGCAGCGGCCTGCGCCTCAACAGCATCACACGCCACATGCTCGGGCTGATGGCAGGCATGCCAGGCGCACGCGCTTTCCGTCAGACATTGTCCGATTCCAGGAAGCTGGCGGCCGGAGATGCATCGCTGCTGCTTGAAGCTTTCCTGAAAACGCAGCCGCTCGCCGCCTAGCGCGCTGATCTCCGCTCCCAACCGCAGCACTTCTTATCAGCCGGATACCATGCGCCTCGTGGCATGGAATCTGCTAAAGCTTTGTCGCAACGATTTCTTGCGGTCTTCATGCACGCAATCGATTCCGATGACCAATGATCGCTTAGCAGCGATATTTCTGTGGAGGTGAGCCATGCCCTTGAAAAGCGGAAAGAGCCAGGAAACGGTGAAGAGCAATATCAAGAAGCTCGTTCACGAATACGAACACGACGGCACTGTTGGAAACAGCCATCCCAAGGACAAGAAGAAAGCGGTCAAGCAGGCCGTGGCAATCTCCATGAAGAAAGCCGGCAAGAGCCGTACTCAGCAAAAGCATTGATGCTGTTGGCGCGCTGTAAAGCACGACGCGAGGCGCGCTTGTTTGTTTTCGACAGGAAGGAAAGCCATGGGTACTGACGATAAAAAGCCAGACATACCGCCGCAGCACCAGGACCATCAGCCGGGCTCGGAGGCGGCAATGACGCCGCGCCCTGATGCCGAGGCACGCAGCTACAAGGCTTGCGGCAAGCTCCAGGGAAAAGTGGCGCTCATCACGGGCGGAGACAGCGGCATCGGCCGCGCGGTGGCGATTACTTTTGCCAAGGAGGGCGCGAACGTCGCCATCGCCTATCTCGATGAGCATGAAGACGCCAGGGAGACACAGCGCCTGATTCAGAAGGAAGGCAGGGAATGCATCATCATCGCCGGCGACGTCGGCTCATCGGCATTCTGCAAGCAGATGGTCGAGACCACCGTCAGTTCGTTCGGCAAACTCGATGTGCTGGTCAATAATGCCGCCCAGCAGTTTCCGCAGGAGTCGATCGAGAAGATCACGGATGAACAATTGGAAAAGACCTTCCGCACCAATATCTTTTCAATGTTCTACACCGTGAGAGCCGCGATGCCGCACCTGAAAGAAGGCGCGCGCATCATCAATACCACATCGGTCACCGCCTATCGCGGCAGCAGCCATCTGCTCGATTACTCGTCCACGAAGGGAGCGATCGTCGCGTTCACGCGATCGCTGTCGCAGCAGCTTGCGGAGAAGGGAATCAACGTCAATGCGGTCGCGCCAGGACCGGTATGGACGCCCCTGATTCCAGCAACCTTCGATGCCGGGGAGGTGGCAAAATTCGGCGAAAAAGTGCCGCTCGGACGGCCGGGCCAGCCCGACGAAATCGC
>JAQGLQ010000113.1 GCA_028292785.1 Noviherbaspirillum sp.
GCTGCCGAATGGTCTGCACCGAGCCCTTGCCGAAGGTCTGGGTGCCCATGATCGTGGCGCGCTTATAGTCCTGCAAGGCGCCGGCGACGATTTCCGATGCCGAGGCCGAACCGGTGTTGACCAGCACGACCATCGGCACTTTCTTGACCGCTTCCGGCAGCCGCGCCAGCGGATCGGCTATCGAGGCGCGGGAAGACGTGTAGAACTCGCGGCGCGCATAGAAGGTGGCTTTCGAGTCCGGCAGCTGGCCATTGGTCGACACCACCGGCACATCCTTCGGCAGGAACGCGGCCGATACGCCGATCGCGCCCGGCAGCACTCCGCCCGGATCATTGCGCAGATCGAGCACCAGGCCCTTCATGTTCGGTTCCTGCGCATAGAGCGCAGCGATCTTCTTCGCCATGTCGTCCACGGTCGGTTCCTGGAACTGCGCCACGCGCAGCCATGCATAGCCGGGTTCGACGATCTTCGATTTCACGCTTTGCACGCGGATTTCCTGGCGCACGATGGTGACGATCACCGGCTTATCTTCGTCCTTGCGCGCGATGGTCAGCGTGATCTTGCTGTTGGGCTCGCCGCGCATGCGCTTGACCGCTTCGTCCAGAGTCAGACCCTTGACCGGTGTGGTGTCGAGACGCGTGATCAGGTCGCCGGCTTTCAGCCCGGCCTTGAATGCCGGAGAGTCCTCGATCGGCGAGATGACCTTGACATAGCCGTCTTCCATGCCGACCTCGATGCCGAGACCGACGAACTTGCCCTGCGTGCCTTCGCGTAGTTCCTTGAATGCTTTTTTATCAAGATAGGCAGAGTGGGGATCCAGCGAGGCGACCATGCCCGATATGGCTTCGGTCAGCAGCTTCCTGTCTTCGACCGATTCGACATAGTCGCTCTTGATCAGGCCGAATACGTCGGCCAGCTGTCGCAACTCTTCCAGTGGAAGTGTCGATGCGCTTTTCTGCGCGCTGGCGTCGAATTGCATCGAACCCGCGATACCCGCGATAACGCCCAGGCCGATAAGGCCGAAGTTCTTCAGTTTACTGCTCATGTGTCACCTTCATGTCACCTAATAGATATCCAACCAAGCGGGTCGAAAGCGCGTCCCTGATACCGCATCTCAAAGTATAAACCTGATTGTTCATTGCCGCCGCTATTGCCGGTGCTGGCAATGACGTCGCCGGTTTTGACAACATCGCCGGCATGTTTGAGCACCGACTGGTTGTTGCCATATATTGTCATGTACTCGCTGCCATGGTCGATGATGACGAGGTTGCCGAAGCCGCGCAGCCATTCCGAAAATACCACCCGGCCTGCTGCCACCGCCTTCACTTCTGCTCCTTCGGCAGCTCGTATGAACAAGCCTTTCCAGCTGGGGCCGTCGGCGCGGCGGCTACCGTACCTGGCGGCGAGTTCGCCCCGGACCGGCAATCGGAGTTGCCCGCGCAGAGCGCTGAAGGGCCGCGTCAGGCCATCGACTTGGACGCGCTCCGTGGTGATGAGTTCATTTCCCGCCGGCGATTTCGGCGCAGGCGGTTCATCGTTGTCGATTGCATCAGGATTGACCGGCTTGTCTTTGCCCGGCGCTGCCCGGGCGATCTTGCTTTCCCTCTGCGCTTTCGCGCGCGCTTCGCGGGCTGCCTGTTCCTGCTGCCGGCGCTTCAGCGCCGCGGCCGCCTCAGCCTTCTGTTGTTCTTCGATCAATCTTGCAAGCTTGTCCACCAGGCTTGCGAGGCGCCGTTCGTCGCGTTCGACATTGCCGGCCTCCTTGCGTTGCGCGGCCAGCTTGCCGGACAGTTGCGCCAGCAGCGCGGCGCGGCGGGTCTTTTCCTTTTCGAGAAGGGCTTTCTGCTCACGCTGCTCCTGCCCGATTTCTTCCAGCTCGTCACGGGCGGCTTGCGCGTCCGCCTTGGTGGTTTCGATCGCCTGCAGATTGCCCTTGAGCGTATCGATCAGCTTTGCCTGCGCCTGCGATACATAGCCCATGTATTGCAGTTCGCGGTTGATGCGGTTGGGGTTGTCGCCGGAGAGCAGGAGCCGTATGCGGTCTTCATTGCCGGCGACGTATTGGTCGCGCAGCAGTTGCGCGAGCTGCTTCTGCTGGGCGGCGACCTGTGCGGCGAGCCGGTTCTGCTGTTCCGACAACTGGTTGAGTTTCGCTTCGGTCCGACGCTGTTCCTGGCCGAGCTCATGCAACGCGCGGTCGGCGTCGGAAATCGCCTTTTCGGAGTGGGCGAGCTCGTCGGCGACATGGCTTCTGGCGGATTCCGTCCTGGTGATGTCCCGCTTGAGGGTGCTGAGCTTCTGCTGGAGTTCGACGCGCTCGCTCTCGGCGGCGCGCTTCTGCTTGCCCCGCTCGGAGGACTGGGTGCCATGCGCGGGCGCGCCGAGCAGCAGCACCGCGCCGAACACGACGAGGAACCTGCGGCTATCACGCATGCGGTACTGCTTCGACAATCGGGCTCCCTCGCTGCGTTGATGGGCGGGCCGTTGCAGCCCGCCGGGTTTCACTTGGCCTTGCCCTGGCTGGCGACGGCTTTCATGGCTGCTTCGATCGCGCTCTGGTCGCCCAGGTAGTAGCTCTTGATCGGCTTCAGGTCGGCGTCGAGTTCATACACCAGCGGCCGGCCATTCGGGATATTCAGGCCGACGATGTCTTCGTCGCTGATTCCTTCCAGGCTCTTGATCAGGGCGCGCAGGCTGTTGCCGTGAGCCGAAATGATGATGCTCTTGCCGGCGCGGATGGCTGGAGCGATGGACTCGTTCCAGGTGGGCATGACGCGCTTGACGGTGTCCTTGAGACATTCGGTGAGGGGAATATCTTCGCGCTTGAGCTTGGCGTAGCGCGGATCGTTGAACGACGTGCGCGGGTCGCCGGGCTCCAGCGGATTGGGCGGAACGTCATAGCTGCGGCGCCAGACCAGCACCTGTTCGTCGCCGAACTTGGCGGCGGTCTCGGCCTTGTTCAGTCCCTGCAACGCGCCGTAGTGACGCTCATTGAGGCGCCAGTCATGCACGATCGGCAGCCACATCAGGTCCATCTCGTCGAGCGTGACCCAGAGCGTGCGGATCGCGCGCCTCAGCACCGACGTGTAGGCGAGATCGAATGCGAAGCCGGCTTCCTTCAGCAGCTTGCCGGCCTGGCGGGCTTCGTCGATACCCTTTTCGGTCAGGTCCACATCGGTCCATCCCGTAAAGCGGTTTTCGAGGTTCCAGGTTGATTCGCCGTGGCGCATGAATACGATTTTGTACATGGTTTTGTCAGAAAGTTAGCGTTCTTGTTTTACAGGGAAGGACGGTTTGAAGAGAGATGAAATGGCCGATCGGCTTCTATTTTATAATGAGGGGATTGCTTCTATACATTTATAACGTTTGATCATTCTGGAACTACCGTGAAATTCATCATTGAAAATATCTGGCTTATCGCACTCGTCATTCTTTCCGGTGGAGCGTTGCTCTGGCCGAATCTGCAGCGGCGCGGCCAGAAAGTATCGCTATTGCAAGCCACGCAACTGATCAACCAGGGCAAGGGCGTCGTGCTCGATGTGCGCGAACCATCGCAGTTCGCGGTGGGACATGTGCGCGACGCGAAAAATATTCCGCTGAACGAGTTGCCGAAGCGGATTTCCGAACTGGAGAAATTCAAGTCGAAAAGCGTGATCGTGACCTGCCAGTCAGGAATGCAGTCGGCCAAGGCCGCGCTGCAATTGAAGAAAGCCGGCTTCAACGAAGTGGTCAGCCTCAACGGCGGCCTCTCAGCCTGGCAGGCACAGGGATTGCCAGTCGCAAAATAACGGAGACGTAACATGACCGCACGAGTTCTAATGTACAGCACCGCCGTTTGCCCGTTCTGCATCATGGCCGAGCGCCTGCTCAAGGCGAAAGGCGTGGAGAACATCGAAAAGATCCGCGTCGATCTCGAACCCGGGCAGAAGGCGGAAATGATGCAGAAGACCGGCCGCCGCACGGTGCCGCAAATCTACATCGGCGATACGCACGTGGGCGGCTTCGACGATCTCAGCGCACTGGACAGGGCCGGTAAATTGGACCCGCTGCTGCAGGGCGCCTAAACTTCAGAATTCAGGCAAAACCAAAATAAGAAGACCAAGCGGACGGTACAATGCCGTCCTTTCTTAATTCCAACGAAAGAGCATCATGGCTGAAGAAAACCAGCAACCCGTATTCCAGATCCAGCGCATCTACCTGAAGGACATGTCGCTGGAACAGCCGAATTCCCCGGCGATTTTTCTGGAACAGGAAGCTCCCAATATCGAAGTCGCGGTCGACGTCGGCGCCGAGGCGCTTGCCGACGGCGTATTCGAATCCACCGTGACGATCACCGTCACCGCGAAGGTCAAGGACAAAGTTGCCTTCCTGGTCGAAGGCAAGCAGGCAGGCATTTTCGAAGCACGCAATATTCCGAACGAACAACTCGATCCGCTGCTCGGCATCGGTTGCCCGAATATCGTCTATCCGTATCTGCGCGCCAATATCGCCGACATGATCACGCGCGCGGGATTTCCTCCGGTCCACCTCGCCGAGATCAATTTCGAGTTGTTCTATCAGCAGCGCCTGCAGGCTCTGGCCGAGCAGCAACAGCAAGCAGAGGGCGCCGTGCCTGGCATCGTCATGCCAGACGGCACCGCCGCCAAGCATTGATAGTCAACCGGCCGGCGCCAGGAAGTGCCATGCACAACCGCTCCCTGGCACGCCGTCGCCGGCTTCGAAGCAGTCCTGAAGAATTCCGCCAGAAGATAATCCGATGAGATCCGCCCGACTGTCCGCAGTTTCCCTTCTTGTGCTTTCGCTTGCCGCGGGCGCGGCCCATGCGCTCGACTACAAATCGGTCGGCGCGGCTCCGGCGGTGCTGTACGATGCGCCGTCGGCGAAGGGCCGCAAGGTGTTCGTCGCTCCGCGCGGCATGCCGGTCGAAGTCGTCCTGACTTACGGCGACTGGACCAAGGTGCGCGACGCCGCCGGCGACCTGTCGTGGGTCGAATCAAAACTGCTGAGCCCGAAGCGTACGCTCGTCGTCAATGCCGGGTCCGCCCGGATACGCGTGGCGGCCGACGACAATGCCGCAGTCGTTTTCACCGCCGACAAGGGTGTCCTGCTCGACCGCGTCGAGACCGCGCAGGCGGGCTGGGTCAGGGTCAGGCATCGCGATGGCCAGATCGGCTTCGTGAAGGCGTCGGAGGTCTGGGGTGAATAGCTGCGCCAGCCCGGTGCGCCCCCAGCCGGGCTGATCCGATGAACATCACGATACTCGGCGCCGGCGCTTGGGGCACAGCTCTCGGCCTCGCCCTCGCGGAGCGGCACGATGTCGTGCTGTGGGGCCGCGATGAAGCAACAATGCGCGATGCCGCCGACCGGCGCGAAAATACCGATTACCTGCCCGGGTTCACGCTTCCGCCCCGGCTCGCGCTCACCGCCGCTTTCGAGCCCGCGGTAGCGCATGCGAAAGACGGCCTGCTGATCGTCGCCACCTCGGTCGCCGGTCTGCGTCCGGTGGCCGAACAGCTCAAGCCGCAGCGGGTTCCCAACATCGTCTGGCTGTGCAAGGGATTCGAGGAGCACACCCAGCTATTGCCGCACCAGATAGTGCGTGAAGTCCTCGGCCACGGTATCGCGGCGGGCGCATTGTCCGGCCCCTCGTTCGCGCAAGAGGTTGCGCGCCGCCAGCCTTGCGCGCTGACGATTGCCTCGGATAACAAGACCTTGCGGGAATGCGTGGTGAATGCCGTCCACGGCCGCAATATCCGCGTGTACTCCTCGGAAGACCTGATCGGCGTGGAAGTCGGCGGCGCCGTCAAGAACATCCTTGCCATCGCAACCGGCATGGTGGATGGCATGGGCCTCGGATTGAATGCGCGCGCAGCCCTCATCACGCGCGGCCTGGCGGAAATCACGCGTCTCGGCATCGCGCTGGGCGGACGCAGCGAAACCTTCATGGGCCTGACCGGCGTCGGCGATCTGATTCTCACCTGCACCGGCGATTTGTCGCGCAATCGGCAAGTCGGTCTCGGTCTCGCGCACGGCAAGAAGCTCGACGCCATCGTTGCCGAACTCGGCCATGTCGCGGAAGGCGTGCGCTGCGCCCGGGCGGTACGGGTTCTCGCGCTTGCCCGCGGTGTCGACATGCCGATCGCCAATGCCGTCGCCGGCGTGCTGTTCGACGGCGTACCGCCGCAAGACATGGTGCAGCAACTGCTATCGCGCGACCCGCGACAGGAAATGAATTAGCCGACTGACCGCGCGTACAATGAGGCGCAATGCGCCATCCGTCATGGCGTAGCGTTTTCACTGACCGGATTCGAGCCCATGTCACCAGCCAGTCCAAGGCAGTTTCTCCTCGATCTTTACGAAAGCGCCGTCGCCGCCGTCAGCGCCGAAAAATCCCTGCCCGCTTTTCTGCCGCCGCCTTCCGCTGGACGCACGCTGGTCATAGGCGCCGGCAAAGGCGCCGCGGCGATGGCGAAAGTGGTGGAGGACCGCTGGTCCGGCGATATCTCGGGAATGGTCGTGACCCGCTATGGTCATGGCGCGGACTGCAAGCGCATCGAAGTGGTGGAAGCCGCCCATCCGGTCCCGGACGAGGCCGGACGGCGCGCTGCCGGGCGCATGATGGACATGGTGCGCAATCTGACTGCGGACGATCTGGTCATTTGCGTGATTTCCGGCGGCGGTTCGGCGCTGCTCGCGCTGCCGGGCGAGGGCATCACCCTGGAGCAGAAGCAGGCGCTAAACAAGGCATTGCTGAAAAGCGGCGCGGCGATCGGCGAAATGAACTGTGTGCGCAAGCACCTGTCGGCGATCAAGGGCGGCCGCCTGGCGCTGGCCTGTGCGCCGGCGCGCGTGGTGACCCTGCTGATCTCGGATGTGCCCGGCGACGATCCCGGCATCATTGCGAGCGGGCCGACGCTGCCCGACCCGACCACCTGCGCCGATGCGCTCGCCGTGCTGCGCAGGTACGCGATCGCAATTCCGGAAAATATCCGGCGGCATCTCGAAAGCGGTGCCGGAGAAACACCGAAACCCGACGATTCCCGCTTCGCCGGCAATGCCTGGCATGTCGTTGCAAGCGCGCAGCAGGCGCTCGAAGCCGCCGCGGGAATCGCCCGCGCCGGCGGCGTTACGCCGTACATCCTTTCCGACGATCTGGAAGGGGAGGCGCGCGACGTCGGCCAGATGCATGCCGCCATCGCGAGGCAGGTCGCACGACGCGGGCAGCCCTTCGAGAAACCGTGCGTGCTTCTTTCGGGCGGTGAAACCACGGTGACCGTGCGCGGTGAAGGCAGGGGCGGAAGAAACGCGGAATTTCTGTTGAGCCTGGCCATCGCCCTTGAGGGATACACCGGCATACATGCGCTTGCCTGCGACACTGACGGCATCGACGGCTCCGAAGACAATGCGGGCGCCGTCTGCGGTCCCGATTCGCTCGCGCGCGCCGCCGCGCTCGGCCTGCGCGCGCGCGCCATGCTCGACAACAATGACGGCTATGGTTTCTTCGAGGCGCTGGGAGATCTGGTCGTGACCGGACCCACGCGCACCAACGTCAACGATTTCCGCGCCGTCCTGATTCTCTAAAGCGGCAGGATTTCGCTCAATCCGCTCGGCTGGTCGGGGCGCAGCACGACGGTCATCAGGACCGAGGAAGGTTCGACGGCGCGGATCGCATAAGGGACGCTGCCTTCCAGGTACACCATTTCGCCCGCATGCAATATTTGTGTTTTTCCGTGCGCACGCAATTCGATTTCGCCCTCCAGACATTGCAAGGTCAGCTCGCCTGCGACTTGATGCTCCGGTATGGCGCGGCCTTGCGCCAGAACCAGCCGCATGACTTCGATCTGATGCGCTTTCAGCAATGCGACCGAAGGCGCTTCGGCCAGTTTTTCGCCGAGGGGACGGACTGCGATGATTTCTCCGGATGCAGCATGGTGAAGCGACATGGATGGTCTCCTTCAATAGAGTGGATACTTGTCGAGACTGCATCGCTCGGTCGTTTGTTCCGCTTTGAATTTTGCGGGCGCTCCACGGTATATGAATGATGACGTCCGATTGCGGCACTTTTTTTGTTTTTCGGTGTCAACTATTGCGGGGCGACAAGGTGGCGCACGCCATCACCCTATATAAATCTCGCCTTGGCCTTATACTCTCCGATTCATCATTCCTTTATAAATTACTACGAGCAACTCTATGCGTAATGCATCTTCCCTTTCCGGGCGCAGCCATTTTGCCCGCTCAAAATCCCGCGGCTTCACCCTGATCGAAATCATGGTGGTAGTGGTGATCATGGGCATCCTGGCCGCACTGGTCGTTCCGAAGCTGATGGGCCGTGCCGACGATGCGCGCATCATCGCAGCAAAACAGGATATTTCCACGATCATGCAGGCACTAAAGCTGTACAAGCTCGATAACCAGCGCTATCCGACCACCGAACAGGGGCTGCAAGCCCTGGTCCAGAAACCAACTGGCGGACCGGCCGCCAATGGCTGGAAAACCGGAGGCTATATCGACAAATTGCCGAAAGATCCCTGGGGCGGCCAGTATCAGTACCTGTCGCCGGGCGTGAAAGGCGAAGTCGATGTCTTCTCCTTCGGTGCCGATGGCCAGGCCGGCGGCAGCGGCAACGATGCAGATGTCGGATCGTGGGATCTCTGAGCACATTGACGCTGAACACCTGCAAGCGCGGTTGCGTCTACGCGGCACCGCGCGGGTTTACCCTGCTTGAGCTTCTGGTCGTGCTCGTCATCGTCGGCCTGACGATGGGATTCGTGACCGTAAACATGATGCAGGGCGAACGCCAGGCCCTGCAGAACGATGCGCAGCGCGTGGCGTTGCTGCTGCAGCTCGCGCG
>JAQGLQ010000114.1 GCA_028292785.1 Noviherbaspirillum sp.
CTGATAGGTCTTCGGCAATTCCGCCTTCTTCACTTTGTCGGTGTTGTAGGCCTGGACCACGATATTCAGGAACGTCGGCAGCCACTCCCTATGCGCCGGCACCGCCGCCGGAATCAGCTTGGCAATGCTCGGAGAGTTCACGCGCTGCAGTACGTTTTCCCGGTGCAAAGCCTCCATTTCGAGGGAGTTCACATGGGCCAGGTCGAAGGCGGCACGATTGGCCTTGTTCTCGGTCAGGATTCTTTGCACCACCTTCTCATCGCCGGCGCGCCATACATTGATCTTGACGCCATATTTCTTTTCGAAATCCGCGCGCAGCACATCCAGATTGGCTGGCGTGATCGACGTATAAAGCGTGAGGGAGCCTTCTTTTTTCGCCTCCGCGACCAGGCGTTCATGCCGGTCCGCGCCCTCGTAGGAAGCGATCGCCGACACCGGCCGGCCCTGGCCGAAGACGGGCGCGGCCGCGATCGTCATCAGCAAGGAAAGGCATGTTCTTCGCGAAAAACCCTGCATGTTGTCTCCTCCTCCCCTGGACGACAGCGACCCCGCGTCCGGGCTAGTATTGTCAAATTATTCAGGATACTGACTGAAATAGTAGGGCAAGCGTTAATCGCAGTCAATCGATGGCGGTCATGCCGCCGTGCCGCTTGCGCCGCGTCTGGACGCTCATCTTCGTTATACGCTATGCTCGAATTCCTTACGAGGAGACACGATCATGACAAAAATTGCTCACCTGGCCTTATTGTCCGAACAGCCGGAAACGCTTGCGGATTTCTATAAAAACACTTTCGGCATGCAGGAAGTCTTCCGGCATGTGCCCGCCAAGGGCGGCGGCTTTGCCATCTATCTTTCCGACGGTACGATCAACCTTGCCATCCTCCCCGCGCGCGGCAGGAAGGAAGGCCTCTATCACTTCGGCTTCAAGGTGGACGACATCAATAGCACGTTCGAGAAGGCCAGGGCCAACGGGGCCGCGGCCGAACTGCCCAAGGAACTGCCGCGCGACGGACGCTTCGCGGAGGTGTTCATCATGGACCCGGGCGGGAACCGCATCGATCTGTCTGAACAGGGATGGAAGCAAGCCGATACCGCGACGGCATAGGCGATTGACGGCGGCGTGCGGCGCATTCGCCGCGCGCCATCATTTGGCGCCGCCCTGCTTGACCACGATGGTTTCCCACAGCGCGTCCCACTTGCTGTATTCATCCACGAATTTCGTCATGTCCACCACCTTGTAGTCGATGCCCTTGAACGGCGATTCGGCATTTCTGTTGGTGGGAATGTAATACATCTGCGCCAGAGCCTTCTGGGCATCGGACAGCATGTAGTCGTAGAACAGCATGGCCGCGTGGGGATGGGGCGCCTTCTTCGAGAGGCCGGCGGCGAAGGACACCGCGACCGTCGGCTCCAGCGTGAACCATTCGATCGGCGCGCCTTTTTGCTTCGCCAGTACCGGCATGTGGCCGTACACGGTCAGCGCCAGCGGTATGTCGCCCGAGACGACCAGATTGTTCAGCAGCGAGTGCCCGGTGCGCACCGACGGCGCATTCGCGGCTACCAGGTCGCGGAAATATTTCAAACCCTTTTCGGCGCCCATGGAATTGGCTACCGCGTAGAACCATTCCTGGTCCTTGACCTCGACACCCAGCCGTCCCTTCCATTTCGGATCGAGCAGATCCTGGAAGGTCTTCGGCAATTCCTCTTTCTTCACCTGATTGGTGTTGTAAGCCAGCACGATCGCGCTGCGGCGCGTGGCGGCATATTCGCCATGCGGCGGGACCGCGCTCGGATCGAGCGATTTGTGATGCGGCGACTTCACGCGCTCGAGCGTGTTCTCGCGATGCAGGATTTCCATTTCGAGGGTGTTGATATGCACCAGGTCGAAGGCCGAGCGTCCCGCTTTCGTTTCGGTGATGATGCGCTGCAAGACCTTGTCGTCGCCGGCGCGCCATACATTGACCTTGATCCCATACTTCTTTTCGAAGTCGGCGCGCAGCACGTCGAAATTGGCGGCCGTCATCGAGGTGTATAGCATCAGCGAGCCTTCCTTCTTCGCCTCGGCGATCAGGCGCTGCTGGCGGTCGGCTCCTTCAAGATTGGCGACGTCGGTGACCCTGAGGTTCTGCGCGGAAACAGGCAATGCAATGGAGAGGGCGAGCAGCGACCAAAGACACATTCTTTTGAAGGCGGCATTCATGGACGTTCCTGGAGAAAGTGGGGAGGCCGGCCGCGTTCGATGCCACACGTCTTTGCCGGAAGTGCACAACGCATTTTGAGTGAGATAGTAGGCGTGAGTTTGCTTTGGGTCAATCGTCGGAACCGATTTTCTGCGGCAAGACGGATAAAGCACAGGCGTGATATATATCGCTTACTCAAGGAACGCGCCATGCGCATCGACGCGGCGCGGCAATGTTAAAAACAGGAGACGAAATGAGCAAGGAAGACGTCCTCGGCCCCACAGCCGCCCGTACCGCGTCCGATGCATTATGGGAAGCACTGCATGAAACCGGCGTATCGCATGTATTCGCCAACTTCGGCAGC
>JAQGLQ010000129.1 GCA_028292785.1 Noviherbaspirillum sp.
ACAATCGGTGGCGCGTTACCGGCAAACGGTGCTCACGGCATTCCAGGATGTGGAGGACCAGCTGGCTGCGACCCGCGTGCTGGAACAGCAGGAGCGCCTGCGGCGGCAGGCGTCGCAGGCAGCCGACGAAGCTGAAGCGCAATTTCTGAATCGCTACCGTGCCGGGCAGGTCAACTACACCGAGGTCGTCTCCGCGCAGGTGACGGCCCTGAATGCGCGCCGCGCGCTGGCGCAGGTGCAGGCGGATCGGCAGACCGCGGCGGTTGCGCTGATTCAGGCGCTGGGAGGCGGGTGGCGGACGCAGTGAATTACTGCGGCGCTCCCCTCTCATTGGGCGGGCGCACGGCGCCCGCCAGTTGCCGGTTTTTTTCGGACAGCGTGCGGATCAGTCCATCGATGCCGCCCTTGCCGATTTCGGCGGAAAAGCTGCTGCGGTACGTCTCGCCCATCCAGGCCCCCATCACATTCACGTCATAGATCTTCCAGCCGTCGGCGGACTTCGCGAGCCGGTAGCTTACCTGGATGGGTTCGGCGCCGCGCGTCTTCCGGAATTCGGAATGCACCACGACATCGGTATCCGCCGGATCGGCACGCAGCGGCTTGACGTCGATCTGTTGATCCCGGATTTGCGACATCGCCCCCGAGTAGGTGTAGATCAACAGCTTCCTGAATTCTTCCGTGAGCTGCCGTTGCTGAAGCGGCGTCGCCTCACGCCAGTACCGTCCGACCACCAGCCTCGTGGAGCGCTGAAAATCGGCATGCGGCAAGATTTTTGTTTCGACCAATCGCATGATGCGTTGCCGGTCGCCGTGCTGGATCTTCTCGTCGGTCTTCGCGCTTGCAATCACTTCCCGGCTGATGCGGCTAACCAGAGCATCGGGCGTCTCCTCGGCGAATGCGCTGCCGCCGAAGGCCAACGCCCATGCCGCAAATACGGCCGCGGCAAAACTTTGCGTGAATATTTTCATCATTCCCTCGATAGCGGCGCGACCGGTTCTTGAGCAACGCGGTAACACCGTGATTTTTCGGCTTTTCCTAAGAAGGGTCGACCTTACTCGCACTTCCCGAGAATATCCAGTCCAGGCGCCGCTGTTGCCGGATCGATGCCCGGCGCGGGCGGCAGGTGCCGTGTTTTCTGCAGAGCTCCGCGAGCCCGGTCATGAAACCGGGCCCGGGAATCAAGAATTCCTGCCACAAGCCGCGCGCGCGATCCGTTCAGATCGGCGCGATACGCACGTCGATCACCGCGCAGCGCCCTTCCTTGATGGCCCGCATCGCATCGGCGAGCGCCGGTTTCATTTCCTCCGCGCGCTGCACCGTGCGCCCGAGCGCGTCGCCCGCGGCCGCCGCAATGCCGGCGAAATCGGCGGACGGGCCGAGGCTCACGCAGTCGCCGACGCCGCCCTTTGCCCCGCCCTCGCCCCCGCCGGGATGGATGCGCTTGAAATTTTCCTGCGTCGCATTCCATCCCTGGTTGTTGAAAATCATCGTGAGAAATGGCGCGTTGTAGCGACGCGCCGACCAGTACACGGAGGAAGGATTGCTGAAGAAAAACGAGCCGTCGCCGCACAGGCAGACCACATTGCGGTCGGGCGCGGCCAGCTTGGAACCGAGCGCGGCGCCGCCGCCCCAGCCGAGCGAACTGCCGCCGCTGCCGAACAGCGTGCCGGGTCTGTTGCGCGGAAGATTATGGAAGACCGCCGTCCCGCTGGTTACCGATTCGTTGATGAGTATCGTATCCTCGTCGATCACTTCGTTGAGGCAGGCGGTGGCCCATTCGGCGGTGACGCCGCCATTGTCCGGCGCCGCGCGCTTTTTGCTCCATGCCTGCCGCAGGGCATCGTGCCTGTTCTTCGCATGGTCCATCCGCGCGGAGCGCGTGGCCTCGTCGAGCGGCGTGGCCGAATCGAGATAGCGGTTCATCTGCTGCAGCGCGAGCGCCGCGTCGGCCTTGAAGAAGCCGGCCGCCGGGATGTACCACAGCGGTATGGATTCCTTCAGCGGATCGATGTCGATGTAATAGACCTTGGCATCCGCGCCGGGGCGCTCGCGGCTGGACGGTATCCATGGCACGTCGCAGTCGAGCACCAGGATCACGTCGGCCTCGGCAATCGCCTGGCCCGATTGATAGCCCAGATGCAGCGGATGATCGGCCGGGAAATTCATGTGGGTCGGGCGCTCCTCCACGACCGGAATCGCCAGGCGTTCGCATACACGCACCAGTTCGGCGACGCATGCCGGATTGCGTCCCGAATAACTGGTGATCACCACCGGCTTGGCCGCGCGCAGCAAGGCATTCGTGATTTCGGCGGCGGCGCTTTCGCTCAGCGCGGCCGGTGCGATGGGCTGCCATCTCTGCAGGTCGAGAGGATTCGGTTCGACATGTTCTTCGAGCACCTCGCGCGCGCCGGTCAGATAGACCGGTCCCTTGGGGTCGCTCTGCGCGATCTGCATCGCGCGATGCACCAGCTGCCCGACGTTCTTTCCGGTGCGGATGCTGTAGTCCCACTTCACGTATTCGCGGACGATCCCGCCCTGGTCATACACATCCTGCAAAAAGGTGGCCGGCCTGTTGCGGGAACCCGGCAATTCCCCTTCGATCGTGTAAGGAGTGAGGCCGGCGAATACGAACACCGGCACCCGCCCGCGCATCGCATTGCTGATGCCGCCGCCCATGTTCTGCGTTCCCACATCGACATGCACGAACACCGCCTGCGCCTTGCCGCTGACCTGGGCATAACCGTGAGCGGCGGCGATCGCGACGCCCTCATGCGGACACAGCACCACGGCCGGTTGCGGCGCGCCGGCGGCGCTGGCCTTGGCGATGCTCTGAATGATGCCCGCATGGTCGCTGCCGAAGTTGGCGAATACATGCGATACGCCGGTTTCATGCAGTGCTTCCCATAATGCATCGGACGCGGTACGGGCGGCTGTGGGGCCGAGGACGTCTTCCTTGCTCATTTCGTCTCCTGTTTTT
>JAQGLQ010000156.1 GCA_028292785.1 Noviherbaspirillum sp.
TCAATCGAACGAAATCTGTTTAAATCGAATTCGGCGGATTTGCAGTCAACTCTTTAGCCATCCGGCTATAACTCACCTTTTCCACATTTATGATCATTGTGACTCATGGAGGAAAGTTCCATGCCGACGATACATGGGCTGTAGCGGTACTGAATATCTTATTTCCGGACGGCGAAATCATACGCACGCGCGACCCGGCCTTGATCGACGCAGCGGATTTCGCGGTCGACGTCGGCGGTATCTGGGATCCGCAAACCGGGCGCTTCGATCATCACCAGCGCGGGTTTGGCGGCGCGCGCCAGTCGGGCGTACCGTATGCGAGCGCCGGATTGGTCTGGAAAGAATATGGCGCGCCTTGCGTGGCGACGCTGGCCGCGGCTCACACCGGACAGGAGTTGTCGCCTGACACCGCGCAGCAAATAGCCCAGGCCATCGATTCCGATGTCGTGCAGTATCTCGATCTGTCCGATGTGGGCGCGGCGAAAAACGCGCCGGGGGGATACGGGCTGTCGGCAGTCATTTCCGGCTTCAATCCCAACTGGATGGATGAACAGAGGATGGGTTACGGCGAAGCGGCAGAGGCATATCGGCTGCAGCAATTCCGGCGGGCGATGTCCGTGCTTTCCGATGTGATCGTCAATCAGGTGAAATACCGTGTGGGCGCGCTGCTCGCCCTTGAACAGGTTCGGCAATCGGAATTGCTGGAGAATGGCAAGCTGCTCCTGCTGAAGAATAGCGCGCTGCCATGGTCGTCCGTGGTGCGCAATGAGATGCCCGCGGTCCTGTTCGTCATCAGCCATAACCTGGCGGAACAGCGCTATATGCTGCATACCGTCCCGGCCAGCGCGGAAAGCTTCGAGGCGAGGGCGGATCTGCCCGCCGCATGGGCGGGCTTGCGCGACGCGGAACTGGCGGCTGTCACCGGCGTAGCCGATGCCGGCTTCTGTCACAACGGCAGGTTCATCGCTGCCGCCAAATCGTTCGAAGGCGCCTACGCGATGGCAAAGCTCGCCTTGCTGGAAATTGAATCGACTTTATCAGGCGTTCCCGAGGCATCCGGTCAATAGCGGCTCAATCAGGATTGACGCCCGCCCGCTCGCACCAATATTCCCATGCGCGCCTCATTGCGGAATGGTCGGGCGCAAGACGCGAGCGTATCTCGATCTCTCCGGGCGTCAGGTAGCTGATATCGTCCGGTCCGACCAGCCGCATCGCATCCATCAGCACGCGCGCATTGGCCGGCAGATACACCGACATCTTCACCACTTCGATCAGCGATCGGCCGGCGGCGGAAAAGCCGTGACCGCGCATCAGCACGACACGGTCGTTGCCCAGCCGCAGGGCAAGGTCGCGCCCCTGTTCGAGGCTGGTGACCAGAATGTTGGTGTCGCCGAAACGTTCCTGGCTGTCCCAGCGCGGAATATTCGCGCCCATGTCGCTCGCCACATGAAATACCGGCCGCAGCGGTACGCGCATGATGGTGAAGGGTAGCACGGCTTCCGCATGGCTGTGCACCACCGCATGGATATCCGGCCTGGCCTCCAGGATCGCCGAGTGAATGAAGCGTTCCATGTAAGGCGCCTGGGTGCTGCCATCGACCGGCTCGGCGTCGAAGCCGTACTCGACGATATCATCCACAGTGACGCGCTCGGGGCTGCGCGAGCATGAGAGGAAATAGGTCTGGGGATTTTCCGGATTGCGCAAGCTGACATGGCCGTATGCATCCAGCACGCCTTCGTTGGCGAGAATACGGTTGGCGGCCACCAGCTGGCGGATCGTGCGTTCGCGTAGATTCATCGTGTCGGGTCCTGTATCGACATGCGCGTTATTGCGCGGTGACGTTCGCGCTCTTCACCGCGACAGCCCACTTTTGCAGATCGCTGCGGATCAGCGCCGCCATGTCTTTCGGTCCCATATAGCTCGGCGCGAAGCCAACCTTCGCCAGGCTGTCGCGGAACTCCTTATCATTGAGCGACGACTGCAAGGCGGCCGCCACTTTGGCGACGATAGGGTCCGGCGTGCCGGCGGGCATCATGATGCCGAGCCAGATACGCACTTCGAATCCGGGAACGCGTTCCGCGATCGCGGGAACCTGCTCAAAGCCGGCAGCACGCTTTTCATCCATTGTGGCGATTGGCCTGAGCTTGCCGCTCTTCACGAAATCGCCGACCGCCGCCGGGGTTGCCGCGAACAGATGCACCTGTCCGCTGATCACGTCATTCACCGCGGAACCCGAGCCCTTGTAGGGCACGTGCAGCATGTCGATACCCGCGCGCGCCTTGAACAATTCAACCGCGAGATGGGTTGTGGTTCCGATGCCCGAGCTGGCATAGGTCAGGGCGCCGGGATTTGCCTTTGCATAGCTCAGCAATTCAGCCAGATTGCCCACGGGCGCGGTCGCATTCGCGAACAGGAACATCGAGGTGGACACGCCGACCGCGACCGGCTTCAAGTCCTTGGTTACATCGAACGGCATTTTCGGGTAGACCGATGGATTGATCGTTACCGCGCTGCTGCCGAGCAGCATGGTGTAGCCGTCCGGCGCCGCTTTGGCGACGGCGTCGCCGCCGATATTGCCACCTGCTCCACCGCGGTTCTCGACAATGATCATCTGGCCGAGGCGTTCGGACAGACGCTGCGCCATTTGCCGTGCCGCGACGTCGCTGCCGCCGCCGGCGGAGTAGGGGACGATGAAGCGGATCGGTTTGCTCGGATAATTATCCGCACTTTGCGCGGCGACTGTGCCGCTGCTTGCGATGAACAATGCGGCGGCGGCAATCGGCGCTGCCACTAGTGAAGCAAGGGCGCGTGCGCTGATGAGCCCACGCAAATGGTGACGCTGGGAATTCATGCTGTTGTCTCCGTCTGGTTTTTATTGAACAGCCATGCCGTACGGGCTGGCCGTCTTTGCGAGGGGCGGGAATTACTCCGGATTGATCTTGGCTTTTTTCAGGACGGCGCCCCAGTTCTCCATCTCGGAAGCGACCCACTGGCTGAGCATGGCCGAAGAACCGTGGGTCGCTTCGATATTCAGGGCGGTCAGCTTGGCGCGCACTTCCGGCGCGGCAAGCGCTTTGACCAGAGCCTGGTCGAGCGTTGCGCTGACAGCGGGCGGCAATCCCGCAGGACCGAACAGACCCCACCATGAACCGAACTTCATTTCCGGCAGCGGCGTTCCGGATTGCGCGAAGGTCGGGACGTTAGGCAGCAATGCGGCGCGCTTGTCGCCGGTGATGGCGAGCGGACGCAGCTTGCCGGCATCCATCAAGGCTTTGCCGCCGCTTAAGCCGGTGATCACGAAATCGATATTGCCGCCGGCTACGTCGTTCAGAGCCGGGCCCGCGCCCTTGTACGGTATATGCATGATGTCGAGCCCGTAGCTCGATTTCAGCAGTTCACCGGCGAGATGGGTCGTGTTGCCGCTGCCGGCGGAACCGAAGCTGAGCTTTCCGGGATTTTTCTTGGCGAATGCAACCAGGTCTTGCACCGATTTGTAAGCCGAGGATGTATTCACGAACATCACCAGCGGCGCTGACGCGATCAGGCCGATCGGGGTGAAATCCCTTTTCGCGTCATAGGGCAAACTCTTGTAGAGCCAGGGATTGACCGACAGATTGATATCGCCGAGCAGCAGCGTATAGCCATCCGGCGCGGCTTTCGCGACTGCATTGAA
>JAQGLQ010000168.1 GCA_028292785.1 Noviherbaspirillum sp.
CACCTGCATCTTCGATTTTAAAGGATACCTTGATTACTATCCAAATCAATTCGTTACAAAATGACCGATCTATACGTAATGCCCGAAGGCATCAAAATTCCACCACGGGATTTTTTATGCGTGCAGAGGAATAAAGCCCATTACGTCAAGCACTTACCGCCACGGCTAAGAAGCCAGTACACACGAGCCGGTAAAGAAAATAGAAGAAAAGCAGGGGAGGGCGCACCGCGACATCTAGAAAGGCTACCCGTAATCATGGACAGCACAAACTTGCGAAAAAACCCCGCGCACCGTCTCTGCGTCGAACCGGGAAAAGTATGAGTGAGGACGGACGCGTCACGCGTCAAGCGCGGCATCCCGCACGGTCATCCAAGAAGGTAAGCCGTTCCGCTATCGGATCTTAATGGATTGAGACGGCCGGCAATCGCGACAAGGGCAACGGTAGAAATGCGGCGCAAATTTCTTCCGCGTTCATGGCACCCACCAACGCCGACGGCAGCGTGCTGACGGAACAGCATTGAAATAAAGGCCAGGGACAGCCCGATAGGCTGCGTCGCTACCCGATGCCCCACTACTCGGCGCTATTAACCTGGGCCAGAAGGCGAATGATTTCGCAGACGATACGGCGCCCATTTTCGTTCAGGTGTTTGTATTCATCCAGAACCGTGACGTCATGAGCGAGCGTCGAATGAAATGGCGAAAGTTCCCTCCGCCTGATACGCACCTTTAGCTCACCGGTACCGAAACGCAGCCACTCTGCGGACACGCCGAACCACTGAGACAGCAGTCGCAGCTTTTCCTGCGTCGGAATGGCCTCTCCCATCAGCCACTTGCGCACCGCATGGACCGAAACAGGATTACCAGCAAAGCGGCTGTTAAATTCTCTTGCCAGGCGTGTCGCACTTTCCGGATAGCCCTCGCGGCGCAGAGCCTCTCGCAGGCGGGAGCTGAATTCACTTCTCTCTATAACATTCGACATGTAAATCTCACTTTCCTGATCGAAGCGGTAGCCGGAATGCACGTACCACAACTCAGACCAGCGGGGGCGTCCGCTGACAAGGTGCACAATCAACAATTGCCGCACATGTGAATTATTTCATCTAGAGGAAATTTTCGATTTTGTATTTGCACGCCCTAATTATTCGGCAAAGCGCGCCGCCAAGGACGGATAACCATGACCGGCATCGGCCCTTGAAGTTACCGACAGAATCCATCCAGAAAACCGAATTTAATTCGTCATGCTTTGCCGCATCATGGAGCCCGCTCGTAAGCTGATCGCCGTGCGCAGCCCGCGCATAACGAACCGATCGCGAAAAAGCCGCGCAGACCGCGCAACCAACTTGTCACGGCACTTTCAAGAAAGGGACTTGCCACATGAACGGAATCGAAGAATACCGAAGACTCATTCAGGAACTGTGCGAATTCACCGGGATAAATCACTGGGAGGAAGTTGCCGATGCCCAGCATATAGAGGTGGATGGCACCACTGTCGGAATGCTCGTTGAACAGGCCCCCGACACGTGCCGCCTGTGCCTGTATTTCGATCTCGGAATCGAAGGCCATTCCGACATCTACCGAGGCATGCTGGAAGCGAATCTGGCGATCGACCCGGAGGAGACAGGATATTTCGGCAGCCACCCGGAAAGCGGCGCAATCGTATATCGCGTCAATCTTCCGCTGGCGGAAGATATCAGCGGGATGGAACTGGCACTTCGAATCCAGGACTCTCTGCACGCAGGCCGCGAAAAACTCGCACAGCTGAGAACGGGCCGATCTTTACCTCTCAATGCCATCGACAAAGCCGACGGCACCCTGCTGGCCATATGAAAAGGGCATGAGCCCTTGGCAACTCGCATCCGCACCGCCGCAGTCACCAACCTATCACCAAGGAATGACGCAATGCTTGAAGCCATTGTGAAAGCTGACAACCATATCAGACCGGAAAACCTGAATCAAAGGCACTCGACCACATCGATCTCGGCGTCGGGCAAGGCGCTTTTCAAGAGGCTCGCGCTCGTTCGCAACCAGCTCACCGGCCGCGACAGCCGGATCGACGGGAAACCCGACGGCGTGACGTTGCCGGCCACGTCCTCGACAGTCATGGCCGAATTAAGAATGAAGCTTCAAAGCAAGCTCGACGAGGAAGTGCTCATTTTCGAACTCTGCCGCGACAGCGGGCGGTTTGCCGAGCTATCCCGTCAACTCGATCCGGACTCGGTTCAATTCCTGAAGACGGAGGGATCGCTCTGGCGTGAAAAACTGATGAATAAGCTGACCCCGGCGTATGCAAAACTCGAAGAAGGCACGGCGGTATTCTGTTGGTTCTGTCATCCGAAAATGTATGGCGGCGGCTTCGTCACGCATCTATCGGCCGTCGTTGTCGCCAAGACCGCGAACGGCCCTGAAGTGATGGTGTTCCATCATGAAAGCATTCCGCTCCGGCAGGCTGGCGGAGCCTATCAGGATGGAAAGACGCTCGGCTATCTGGGCATCCGGGTGTTCGGCTACGACACGCGCTACTGGTATCGACGGATCGCCGGCCAACTCCTCGAACTGAAAGACGTTCCCGCGGTGAAATCGCTCCTCATTGGCGGATTCCCCAGCGTAAAGCACTCCACCGTCAGGAATTACGAAAAAGGGAAGAACTTCGCGATTCAGTGCCTGGAGATCAGCGAGCAATTCTGGCCCGACCTGTATTACGCGCCGCATGGCTCGCTGCAGGACACCGAATGCACGATTTTTTATCCGTCGCCCACCCGCAGGGTGGGAAAGCACTTCAGGCAAGTCAACAACTGCTATCTCAGCACAGCCGATCTCTACACGGCCATGTGCGGCGACGACGGCGTGACCTTCGAGCGCTATTCGATCGAACGAATGGGCGACGATTTGCGAAAAGCCGGGCTGCTGCCGCGTTCAACTGAAAAAGCCTTCACCGATTTATTGGGCGAAAAGCCCGGACCGAAAACCTTCTTTCTTTACACAAGCCAGGCCGGCGTCAATCCTCAGGGGCCGGACGGTTTTGACGTGGAAGGCAATCTTGTCGCAAAGCTGCAGGAACATGCGATGACCAATGAAGAGTACATACGCATCATGCGCAATATGAGGCCAAGGTTCTAAGCGCTTGTCAGGTGTTTTGTCAGCAGGCGCGCAGCCTGGGCGTCCTGCCTTGCACTGCATTCCTTCTCGCTCGGACGCACCTGCTGAAAGATACCGAACAGGCTTTGGCCCGTCGCCTCAGTCCCACGTCGATCCCATCTCACGTACGGCGCGCAGGACTTCGATGACGCCGTCGAGCAGATGCGCCGGAACGTAATCGTCCACGTCGGCATCGGCTATCAGCGCGCGCGCCAGCGGAACGTTTTCTATGACGGGCACGCCCGCATCACGCGCTTCGTCCGCGATGGCGTAGGCCATGGCGCCTTCGCCTTTCGCTACCACGATCGGGAGCGGAGTCAATCCATCCTCGTAATGCAGTGCGACCGCGAAGTGGATGGGATTGGTCACCACCGCGGACGAACGCCGCACAGCCTGCCGCCCGGACTCCATCATGATTTCTCTGTGAATGCTTTTGCGGTGATGTTTGACATGCGGGTCGCCTTCCATCTCCTTATACTCGCGTTTTACTTCATCCTTCGACATCTTCTGTTCGCGAAAGAATAACTGGCGTTGCAATAGAAGGTCCATGCCGGCGACGATCGAAAACACCAGCGTCGTGGCGATCATCATTGCCTTCAGCAACACCGAGAAGGCGGTGCCTACCGCCGTCACGCCGGCCGCCGGAACCAGCAGCAATGCGGGAAGGTTGTCGCGCATGATGGTCCATAGCACCAGAGTCAGCACGACTACCTTGGCGACCGAC
>JAQGLQ010000174.1 GCA_028292785.1 Noviherbaspirillum sp.
GAAATGGAGCACAAGGCCATCGAGGAAGCGGTGATCGAGGAAATCATCAAGCCGGTGGTGCCGAAGGAGTGGCTTAACAAGACCCGCTACCTCGTCAATCCGACCGGGCGTTTCGTGATCGGCGGTCCGCAAGGCGATTGCGGCTTGACCGGACGCAAGATCATCGTCGATACCTACGGCGGCGCGGCGCCGCACGGCGGGGGCGCTTTCTCCGGCAAGGATCCGTCCAAGGTGGACCGTTCCGCCGCCTACGCGGGCCGCTATGTGGCAAAGAACATCGTGGCCGCCGGACTCGCCAAGCGCTGCCAGATCCAGGTGTCCTACGCGATCGGCGTCGCCCGGCCGACGTCGGTGATGGTGACCACGTTCGGCACCGGCAAGATCAGCGACGAAAAGCTCGCCGAACTGGTGCAGGAACTGTTCGACCTGCGTCCGAAAGGGATCGTGCAGATGCTCGACCTGCTGCGCCCGATCTATTCGAAGAGCGCCGCCTATGGACATTTCGGCCGCGAAGAGCCGGAATTCACATGGGAGCGCACCGACAAGGCTGCCGCGCTTCGGGCCGCGGCCGGCTTGTAGACATACCGGCAAGGCGTGCGCGGCTTCGGCGCACGCCAACTACGCTATAATCTCGCCTCCAAGGAGCGTTGCAGCACGGCGTCTATTCCGCCGTGTCAGGCTTGGACCTCAATACCGCAACGGCGCTCACGTTACTTTTTTCTAATTTTTCCCGGAAAGGAGCGCGTGATGAACGCCGCTGTTTTGCACCCTCAGACTTCTTCCTCCCAGGATTTTCTCGTCGCCGATCTCGGCCTGGCCGATTGGGGCCGCAAGGAAATCAGGATCGCTGAAACCGAAATGCCCGGCCTGATGGCGATCCGCGAGGAATTCGCCGCCGCCCAGCCGCTCAAAGGCGCGCGCATCACCGGTTCGCTGCACATGACGATCCAGACCGCCGTGCTGATCCAGACGCTCGAAGCGCTCGGCGCAAAAGTGCGTTGGGCTTCCTGCAATATCTATTCGACGCAAGACCACGCCGCCGCGGCGATCGCCGCCAGCGGCACGCCGGTGTTCGCATTCAAGGGCGAGTCGCTCGATGAATACTGGGACTTCACGCATCGCATTTTCGAATGGCCGGACGGTCAGTATTCCAACATGATTCTCGACGACGGCGGCGACGCGACTTTGCTGCTACACCTGGGGGCGCGCGCCGAGAAGGATGCAAGCGTCCTCGAGAATCCCGATTCGGAAGAAGCAGTCTGCCTGTTCAACTCCATCAAGAAGCGTCTCGCCGCCCAGCCCGACTGGTACTCCACGCGCCTGCAGGAAATCAAGGGCGTCACCGAGGAAACCACAACCGGCGTGCACCGCTTGTATCAGATGCACAAGGAAGGCAAGCTGGCCTTCCCGGCGATCAACGTGAACGATTCCGTCACCAAGTCGAAATTCGACAATCTGTACGGCTGCCGCGAATCGCTGGTGGATGGTATCAAGCGTGCCACCGACGTCATGATCGCCGGCAAGGTCGCGGTCGTCGCTGGATATGGCGACGTGGGCAAGGGCTCCGCGCAGGCATTGCGCGCCCTGTCGGCGCAGGTGTGGGTGACGGAAATCGATCCGATCTGCGCGCTGCAGGCGGCGATGGAAGGCTATCGCGTGGTCACCATGGATTACGCCGCCGAGCATGGCGACATTTTCGTCACCGCCACCGGCAACTACCATGTGATCACCCATGAGCACATGCGGAAGATGAAAGATCAGGCGATCGTCTGCAACATCGGTCACTTCGACAATGAAATCGAAGTCGCCACGCTACGTCAGTACACATGGGAGAACATCAAGCCGCAGGTCGACCATGTGATCTTCCCGTCAGCCGACGGCAAGCCGGGCAAGCGCATCATCCTGCTGGCCGAAGGCCGCCTCGTCAACCTCGGCTGCGGCACGGGCCATCCATCCTATGTGATGAGCTCATCGTTCGCCAACCAGACGATCGCGCAGATCGAGCTGTTCACCAATATCTCTGCTTATCCGGTTGGCGTCTATACGCTGCCCAAGCATCTGGATGAAAAGGTGGCGCGCCTACAGCTGAAGAAGCTCAACGCGCAGTTGACCGAGCTGACCGATGAGCAGGCCGCATACATCGGCGTGAAGAAGACCGGCCCGTTCAAGGCCGACCATTACCGCTATTAAGCAGGCGGGGCGGGACGTCCTTCCGGGCGTCCCGCGGATTCTCCGTTCGATTTACGTTCGATTTACGTTCGATTGCGGGAGGTTGTATGCGCTTGCTGCTCGTGTGGCTGATCAATGCCGCTGCGCTGTTCGTCGTGCCTTATCTGATACCGTCGATTCGAGTCCAGGACTTCACGACCGCGCTGATCGCGGCGCTGGTGCTCGCGCTCGTCAACACGCTGATACGCCCGGTCCTGGTGCTGCTGACCCTGCCGGTCACCGTGCTGACCCTTGGACTGTTCATCCTCATCATCAACGGCCTGCTGTTCTGGGTCGTCGCGAATTTCATCAAGGGCTTTCAGGTGGCCGGCTTCTGGTCCGCCGTCGGCGGCGCGCTCGTGTACACCATCATTTCATGGGCATTGTCCGCTCTCTTGTTAAAAAAATAGTATGAGCCAACCTAATTTCAGCATCGAGTTCTTTCCGCCGAAAACGCCCGAAGGCGTGGAGAAGCTGCGCGCCACCCGCGCCAAGCTGGCGGAACTGCATCCGAAATATTTTTCCGTCACGTTCGGCGCCGGCGGCTCGACGCAGAAAGGCACCCTCGAAACGGTGCTTGAAATCCGTCGCGAAGGACACGATGCCGCGCCCCACCTGTCATGCATGGGCAGCTCGCGCGACAGCTTGCGGGCCATCCTCGGCGAGTACAAATCGCACGGCATCAAGCGGCTGGTGGCATTGCGCGGCGACCTGCCGAGCGGCTACGGCGCGGTCGACTTTTCATCGGGCGAATTCCGCTATGCCAACGAGCTCGTCGAGTTCATTCGCGCGGAGACCGGAAACTGGTTCCACATCGAGGTGGCGGCCTATCCCGAGACGCATCCGCAGGCCAAGTCGCCGCGGGACGACCTGCAAAGTTTTGCGCGCAAGGTGAAGGCCGGCGCGAATGCCGCCATCACCCAGTATTTCTACAATGCCGATGCCTATTTCCGCTTCGTCGACGACGCGCGAAAGCTGGGCGTCGACGTGCCTATCGCGGCGGGCATCATGCCGATCACGAACTACTCGCAGCTGATACGCTTTTCGGATATGTGCGGCGCCGAGATCCCGCGCTGGATCCGCCTGAAGCTGGCAAGCTTTGGCGACGACACGGAATCGATACGCGCGTTCGGCCTCGATGTGGTCACCGCCCTGTGCGAGCGGCTGCTGGCAGGCGGCGCGCCGGGCCTGCATTTCTATACGCTGAACCAGGCGGCGGCCACGACAGCGCTCTGGAAGCGCCTTGCGCTGACGGCCTGAGTATCGTCACCGGCGCAGGCCGCCTTCGATCACCGACGCCTCGGTAATGATCGCATCGAGCGCGATATCGTGCGGCGCCGCGTCGAACGTGGCCAACCCGCACGCATAGCCGATGCCTGCTGCGAGCGGGCGCGGCGCAAGGGCCAGTGTACGGTCATAGAAGCCGCCGCCATAGCCGAGGCGAACGCGATCGCAATTGAACCCTACGCAGGGCGCCAGCAACGCGTCCGGCCGGACTTCTCGCTGATTCGCGGGTATCGCCACGCCGTACAGGTCCTTGATCAGGGCATCGCCTGGTGTCCACGCGAGGAACCTGAGCGGCGCATCCTTCGCGACCACCATGGGTAGCGCCAGCTTCACACCCATCGACGCGAGCTGCGCATAGCTCGCATGCAGATCCGGTTCGCTTCGTATCGGCCAATAGACACCCAGTGCGCGTCGCGCGTCCAGCTCCATGTTGGCAATCCACCAATCGATCAGGCGCGCGCCGATCGCGGCGTCCCACCGTGCGCGAACTTCAGGTTCGATTGCTTGTCTGTTGGCGAGCAACATGCGGCGCAGCGCCGGTTTTTCGAGTGCGGTTTCAGACATAATGTATGGCGGACGGTGCGGCATCGCATGCTCACCCTGAACACGCGGATACCTTGTTAATAAGAAGGCGGTAATTGATGTTGACGATGAAATGGCTGGCTGGCATTACCTTCGCGGCGGCTTCGGCGCTCCTGTTCACGCCGGCCTCCCATGCGCAAAAACGCATTGTCAATTTTGCCAGCGACGATGATGCATTCCTGGCATTGCGCGACGCTTCGCGCAACGGCGATCCGGTACGCGCTGCCGAGATCGCATCCCGTCTTGGCAATTATGCCATTCCATCGTACGTCGATTATTTCCGTCTCAGGCCGCGTATCCATATGGCGTCGGAACTGGAGATCCGCGACTACCTTCAGCGTTACGAGGGCAGCGCGATCGCCGATCGCTTGCGCAACGACTGGCTGCTGGAACTGGGCCGGGCGCGCAACTGGGCGCTCTTCGATGAACAGTATCCGCAGTTCGCGCTCAACGACGATACGCAGGTCAAATGTTACGCGCTGTTGTCGAAGGCAATGAAGGGACAGAAGGTTGCCGACGAAGCGCGCGCCGTCCTGGTTTCGGCGCAAGGATACGGCGAGGGATGTCCCGCGCTGATTTCGACGCTGGTGCAAGGCGGCCAGTTCAATGCCAGCGATGTATGGGCACAGGTGCGGCTGCTCGCGGAAGCGGGCGCTACCGCCACGCTCAGGCGCATCGCGCCGCTGACCGAGGCATCCGACACGGCATTGATGCAGGCCCTGGAAAAACCGGAACTCGTCGTGGCCCGCGGTCCCGGCGCCGGGCGTCCGGCGCATGAGTTATTCGTCGTGGCGCTGGGCCGCGTGGCCAGGAACAATCCGGCGCAAGCAGTCTCCGCGCTCGTCAAGGCGGCCGACAGTCTGAATGAAAAACAGGTGGCGGTCGCGTGGTCGCAGATCGCCTTGCAGTCATCGCTCAAGCTCGCTCCGGATGCCGCCACCTATTGGCACAGGACGCTCGGCGCGCCGCTGTCGCATGACGCCTATCAATGGCGGGTGCGCACGGCCCTGCGCAGCGGCGACTGGAAACTGGTCAAGTCCGGGATCGACGAGATGCCGCCCGCCTTGAAGAAGGATCACACCTGGACTTACTGGATGGCCCGGGCACTGAAGGCCGAAGGCAAGCATGAAGAAGCGCGGGAGATGTTCGAGTCGATCGCCGACCGCACGGATTTCTATGGCCAGCTCGCACTGGAGGAACTGAGCAAGAAGATCACGATCCCGCCGCGCGCAGAACCGGTCACGGCAGAAGAGCTTGCGCCGATGGCGTCAAACAAGGGCTTTGCCCGTGCCCTCAAGCTCTTCGATCTGAACATGCGCTTCGAAGGATATCGCGAGTGGAACTGGGAGCTGCGCAAGATGGATGAGCGCCAGCATCTCGCCGCCGCGGAATTCGCGCGTCAGAACAATGTGCTCGACCGGATGGTCAATACATCGGACCGCACCAGGTCCGAGTTCGATTTCACCCAGCGCTTTCCGTCCCCGTTCCGCGACATCATGCATGCCACGACCCAGAAGCTCGGCCTCGACATGGCATGGGTGTACGGCCTGATCCGTCAGGAGTCGCGTTTCATCCAGAATGCGCGCTCGCATGTGGGCGCTTCCGGACTGATGCAGTTGATGCCCGGCACGGCGCAATATGTCGCGCGCAAGATCGGCCTGGGCGGATTCACCCAGAGTCAGGTGAACGACATCAACACCAATATTTTGCTTGGCACCAATTATCTGAATATGGTGCTGAACGATCTCGACGGTTCGCAGGCGCTGGCGACCGCGGCCTATAACGCCGGTCCGGGCCGTCCGCGCGCATGGCGTTCAACCCTGGCGAAGCCGGTCGAGGGCGCGATTTTCGCGGAATCGATTCCGTTCAACGAAACCCGCGACTATGTAAAGAAAGTGCTGTCTAACGCTACCTACTATGCGGCTCTTTTCGAGAGCAAGCCGCAATCGCTCAAGGCGCGCCTGGGCATTGTTGCGCCGAAAGGATTCGCTCCGAGCGACCTGCCCTGAGGCAGTGACGAAGCGCGGCCGGCCGCCGACAGAACGCATCAGTGGTTGATCTCCTGGAGGTGAGCCATGACATTCCGTTCCGTTCTGATCCTTGGCGGCTCCGGTTTTATCGGTGGCCATGTCATTGCCAAACTGGCGCAGACCGAGTGGCGCGTGATCGTCGCAACGCGTCATTTTGAAAAAGCCAAGCATCTTCTGGAAGTGCCCAACGTCGAAGATGTCCTCGAGGCGAATATCCACGATGATGCCGCGCTTTCCTCTCTCATGGTCGGCAATCAGGCCGTGATCAATCTGGTCGGCACGCTGCACTCGCGTCCCGGCGATCCTTACGGGCCGGATTTCGCCAGGGCGCATGTCGATCTGCCGCGACGGGTCGTGGCCGCTTGCGCCGCACACGGTGTCCGCCGTTATCTGCACATGAGCGCGCTGGGCGCGCGCACGGATGGGCCATCCATGTATCTGCGTTCCAAGGCGGATGGCGAGGCGGCCGCTTTTTCCAACGTGTTGGTATGGGCCACGGCGTTCCGGCCGTCGGTGGTGTTCGGAGAGGGGGATCATTTTCTCAGGCTGTTCGCGTCGCTGGAAAAGTTTCTGCCCGTGATGCTGCTCGCCGGCGCGAACGCGAAATTCCAGCCGGTATATGTGGAAGACGTCGCCCAGGCCTTCGTCCATGCGCTCGAAAACGAAAGAACCATCGGCCATGTCTACGAATTGGCCGGCCCGCATGTCTATACGCTGCGGGAACTGGTCAAACTTGCCGGCAAATATACCGGGCACCCGCGGCCGGTAATAGCACTGCCGGAATCGCTGGCCCGTTTTCAGGCCATGGTGATGGAACATCTGCCGGGGGAGCCGCTGCTGACGCGCGACAATCTCGACTCCATGACGATAGATAACGTGGCTTCGGGGCCGATCGACCCTGAACTCGGCATCGTCCCGACCGCGCTCGAAGCGGTGGCGCCGTATTATCTGACCGGGCAAAAGCCGCATAGCGGTGTCGAGGCGGTACACATTCAGCCTCCGCAATGACCGCGCATTGCCGATTTGGAAAAATCCGGCAAAAGCCGTATTCTCGAAGACCGCCGGCGGTCCGCTGTCTCGCTTCGATGCGATTCGGACAAGCAAGGATCGGCCGGATCGATAGGGTTATTTTTCTGGCGTCACGCATGCAAACCACTGAACTGGACCCGCAGGTATCCGCAGCGCTTGATGCCGCGGAAGAAAGAGCCGGCCTGAAACTGGTCATCGGCAACAAAAATTATTCTTCATGGTCGATGCGGCCATGGGTCGCGCTGAAGGCTTTCGGCATTCCGTTTGACGAGATACGCATTGGCCTCGACCAGGCCGACACGTCGGCGCGCATCGCGCATTATTCCGCGGCCGGAAGAGTGCCGGTGCTGCTCGCAGGCGACATCACCGTGTGGGATTCCCTGTCCATCTGCGAATATGTGGCGGAACAATTTCCGGACAAGCGGATGTGGCCCGGCGATGTCGAGGCGCGCGCGATGGCGCGCTCGATATGCGCCGAAATGCATTCCGGCTTCACTGGCGTGCGTTCGGCCATGTGGATGAATATCCGCGCGCGTTTTCCGGGCAAGGGCCGCACGCCCGCCGCGCAGGCCGATATCGGCCGCATTTGCGAGATATGGGAAACCTGCCTCTCGCAATCCGGTCCGCATCAATTTCTGTTCGGCGATTTTTCCATCGCCGATGCGTATTTTTCTCCGGTGGTCATGCGCTTCCGCACCTACGGAGTCGCCATGGCGCCGGCGCTGGACGCCTATGCGGAGCGCGTGGCCAGGCATCCGGCGGTGGCGCAGTGGATGATGGAAGCCCTTGCGGAAAGCGAACGCATCGAAAAGTATGACGTCTATCCTGAATGACGATTCCCATCATCGAATGAAGACCTTTATCGTCGGCGGCGCGGTGCGCGATGAATTGCTCGGCTTGCCGGTGCAGGACCACGACTACGTGGTGGTCGGCGCCACGCCCGACGACATGATCGCGCTCGGCTTCACGCCGGTCGGCAAGGACTTCCCGGTGTTTCTGCATCCGGCGACGCGCGAGGAATATGCGCTCGCGCGCACCGAGCGCAAGACCGCGCCGGGATACAAGGGATTCGTGTTTCATGCCGAGCCGGACGTGACCCTGGAGCAGGACCTGGTGCGCCGCGATCTGACGATCAATGCGATGGCCAAGGCCGAAGACGGCGCGATCATCGATCCTTTCGGCGGCCGCCGGGACATCGAGGGTAGGGTGTTCCGTCATGTGTCCGATGCGTTCGCGGAAGATCCCGTGCGCATCCTGCGCGTGGCGCGCTTCGCCGCGCGCTTCGCCGATTTCAGCGTCGCACCGGAGACCAACGCATTGATGCGGCGGATGGTGGAGGAGGGCGAGGTCGATGCGCTCGTGCCCGAACGCGTGTGGCAGGAACTCGCCCGCGGCCTGATGGAGGCGCAGCCTTCGCGCATGTTCAACGTGCTGCGCGGATGCGGCGCGCTGCGCCGCATCCTGCCGGAACTCGACGCCCTATGGGGCGTGCCGCAGCCGGAGAAGCGCCATCCCGAAATCGATGCCGGCGCGCATGTGATGTCGGTGGTCGATCATGCGGCTCGGCAGAGATACAGCCTGCCGATTCGCTGCGCCGTGCTGATGCTCGATCTCGGCGAAGGCCACACGCCGCCTTCAGAGTGGCCGCGCCACCATGGTCATGAAGGGCGCGGCGTCGCCATGGTGGAGGCGATCTGCAAGCGGTTGAAGATTCCGAACGATTGCCGCGACCTGGCGCGCATGACGGCGCGCGAGCACGGCAACGTGGGACGCGCGTTCGAGCTGCACGCGGACACGCTGGTCACCCTGTTCGAACGCTGTGATGCTTTTCGCAAGCCGCAGCGCTTCGCCGACATGCTGCGCGCGGCGGAGTGCGATCACCGCGGCCGTGCCGGTTTCGAGGCGATGCCGTTGCCGCAGGCGGCGTATCTCGAACAGGCGCTGGCCGCCGCCCGTGCCGTCGACGCCGGTGAGGTCGCTCAGCGTTTCGCCGATCAGCCGCAGCGCATTCCGGAAGCGATACACAAGGCACGCACCGATGCGGTCAGCGCCGTTGTCGACGCGAAAGACAAAGCCTGACAGTGCATGCCGCAATGCATTGCGGAACCGTGGTCGAGGCTGATCGACCACCTGCGTGGACATTCTGTTAACTGAGCGCAAGGCATTTGTCGGTTTTCGACCATATCGCGCCGCTTGTGTATTCGTTGACATTGAGATGGCGCAATCTTCCCTCATTTGAATTGCAGAAAGCCGGTAAGCCCGCGCGTATCGCTTACAATGAATTGGTGCATTGCACAAAGGTCATGGGCGACCGACCTGCTTTCAGCGCCGGCCGCACATTGCCGTACCCATCCCTGGATTCAAGACGATGACTATTGATCAACAACCTGAACTGGCAAAACCCGCGGCGCGCGTCAAGGAATTATCGGAACGCGACCGCCGGCGACTGCTGATGCATTTCCTGGAACTCGATAACAACGACCGCATGCTGCGCTTCGGCACCGTGCTGCCCGACGAAATGATTACCCGATACGTGCAGCGTCTCGACTTCAATCGGGACACGGTTTTCGGCGTCTACGACGACGCGCTTGCGCTGGTCGCCGTCGGCCATTTGGCGTTCGCGCCGCGTGAAATGGTGCCGGCCGTCAGCGGCGCCACCATCAAGGCAAAAGTGGCCGAATTCGGCGTATCGGTCCTGGCCAGGGCGCGCGGCCGCGGCATCGGTTCGAAACTGTTCGAGCGCGGCGCGATTCACTGCCGCAACGAAGACGTGGACACTTTGTACATGCATTGCCTCGCGACCAACCAGACGATGATGCATATCGCGAAAAAGGCTGGCATGGAAATTCGCCGCGACGGCGGCGAAGCGGACGCCTACCTGAAATTGCCGCCGGCGAATCCGCGCACCGTGCTGCGGGAAGCGGTCGAAGAACAGTTCGCCCAGTTCGACTACACCGTCAAGGCCAACACGCAGGCTGCGTTCAAATGGCTGGGCAAGCTGCCTCGCCTGAAGGAAGGCAAGTAAGGGAAGTAACGCAGGTCAGCGCGGCGTTCAGGCCAGCGGCAGCGCGGTGGTTTCCTTGACGCGCTGCAGCGCGAAGCTCGACCTGACGTCCAGCACCGCCGGATGCTTCAATAGCGTCTCCATCATGAATTGCGAAAAGTGTCGCATGTCCTCCACATGCACGCGCAGCAGAAAATCCATCTCTCCCGTCATCGCATAACAGGCGACCACTTCCGGCCAATGGGCGACCGAGGCCGAAAAATCGGATCGCGGCGAATGCCCTTCGCCGCCGTCGCTGTGCTTTTCCAGCCGCACATTCACATACGCGAGCAGCCCCAGGCCGATCTTGTCGGGGTCGAGCAGCGCCACGTATTGCCGGATCACGCCAGCTTCCTCGAGCGCCTTGATGCGCCGCAGGCAGGGCGAAGGCGACAGGCTGACCCGCTCGGCCACCTCCTGGTTGGTAAGGCGCCCGTCCTTCTGCAGAATCGA
>JAQGLQ010000213.1 GCA_028292785.1 Noviherbaspirillum sp.
CTTCCTTCACCGAGTCGCCGGCGAGCCCGAATGCCTCGTAGCCGCGCGAGATCAAAAATTGCGCGGTTTCCGCGGCCACTTCGGCTTTCAGGTCGCAGACCGCGACGCGCGCGTTTTCACGGGCGAGGAAATGCGCGATCGTGCCGCCGATATTCGGCCCGGCGCCGAACACGATGGCCACCTTGCCTTCAAGTCGATTCATGGATGGTTTTCCTTCAACGTTGTTGACATGCGGGAGAACGGCGCAGGCTTGCAAGCCGTTCAATCCACTTTCAGATTGGTCTGCTTTACCAGTCTCATGTACGATTCGATGTCCCGGTTGATCTGGGTGGCGAACTGGTCGGGGCTGGTGGCGACCACCTTCACGCCGAAGCCCTCGATCCTGGCCGTCACCTCGGGCGTCTTGAGTACCTTCACCAGTTCCGCGTTGAGCCGGTCGATGACGGCACGGGGCGTGCCGGCATGGGTGGCGAAGCCCATGTTCGCGGCTACTTCGAATCCGGGATATCCGGCTTCCGCCACGGTCGGGATATCGGGCGTGAGCGATGAGCGCTGCGTCGAGCCGACCGCGAGGATTTTCAGCTTGCCGGCTTTCGCATGCTGCGTCACCGAGGTGAGCGCGGCGAACATGGCTGTCACGTCGCCCGCCAGCAGGCCGGGCGTCGCCTGCGCCACGCCCTTGTACGGGATATGCGTCATCTTCACGCCGGACATCAGCGCCAGCTGTTCCATGCCGAGATGGTGCAGCGTGGCGTTGCCCGGCGAACCGTAATTGATCCTGCCGGGGTTGGCCTTGGCCTGCGCCACCAGGTCCTGCACCGAATCGACTCCGGCCCCCGGATTCACAACCAGATACATCGGACCCTGGATTGCCTGCGTCACCGCGGCGAAATCGCGCAACGGGTTATAGGCGAGGTTCGGATAGATCGCCGCGTTGATCGCATAGGTATTGTTGTCGTGCAGGAATAGCGTGTGGCCATCCGGTGTCGCTTTCGACAGGAAGTACTGTGCGCCGATGATGCCGCTCGCGCCGGGCTTGTTTTCGATGATGACCTGCTGGCCGGTGTTTTCGGCGAGCTTTTGACCTACCACCCGCGCCAATCCGTCGGGCAGGCCGCCGGGTCCGTAGGGCACGACGATGTAGACGGGTTTCTGGGAAGTGGCCTGGGCATGCGCGCCCGGGTGCCCGAGGACCGCAGCCGCGAAAGCGGCAAGGACCATGGTTCTGCGTACCATCTGTTCCTCCGTTGTCTCCATGCTTGTCCGCGCCTGTGTGGTGCCTGCTTCAAGGCGTCTGCTCGCGTATACGTCTGCGATTCGGAGAGTATCCGCCGACTTCCTGCAAGCTACAACGCATAAAACCGACTAGCTGTTATACAAAAATCGTATTTCCGAGAAGGGCGCAATGGAGCTTGTGCTTCGTCACGCCGCTCGCCAGTCTCCGACCCCGCTGCCGATCGACGCGGCTCGCCTGGCACGCAACGTGCTAACACGTGAAGCCGGCTGGACCGGCAAGACAAATGGGGCAAGCGCGCCGCATGACTCTCATACGGCACGCTTTTCGATTAGAATCCAGGGGAGTTGCAAATAACAAAAATGAGTACATCAAGGAGACATCCGATGGCGTTCGCTATTCGTAAACTGGTTCAATGGAGCTGTGTGCTGCCGCTGCTGGCAATCGGCGCCGCGCAGGCGCAGCAATCGGCGGCACCGGCCTATCCCACGCAACCGATCAAGATCGTCGTGCCCTTTCCCGCGGGCGGCGGCGTCGACGCGACGGCGCGCGTGCTTGGCGAAAAGCTGCGCGCGCGCTTCGGCCAGATGGTGGTGGTGGAAAACCGCACCGGCGCGGGCGGCAATCTCGGCGCCGAATACGTCGCATCGGCGGCGCCCGATGGCTACACGCTGATGAATACCGCGGGCGGTCCGCTGACCATCAATTCCATGCTCTACAAGAAGGTCAATTACGACCCGGCGGCGTTCGAGCCGATCGCGCTGCTCGGCTACAGTCCGATGGTGCTTGCGGTGCGCAAGGATTTTCCCGCCAAAACCATCAGTGAACTGATCACTTACACGAAGACGAATCCGGGCAAGGTCAACTTCGCCTCGCAGGGCAACGCCACCACTTCGCATCTTTCGCTGGAACTGTTCCAGCAGCTGACCGGGGGCAAGGTATCGCATGTGCCTTATCGCGGTACCGCGCCGGCGGCGGCCGATCTGATCGCCGGCCATGTCGATGCGATGTTCGGGGAGATCGCCACGCTGATCCCGTTGCACAACGCCGGCAATATCCGCATCCTGGCCAGCGCGACCAACCAGCGGCTCGCCGCGCTGCCCGCCATTCCGACGCTGCAGGAACACGGGCTCGCGAATTTTCGCGCTTCCGCCTGGTTCGGATTCGTCGCGCCGCCGAAGACGCCGCCCGCCATCATCAAGCTCCTGAACGAAGCCGTGAACGATGCGCTCAAGATGCCTGAAGTGCGGCAGCATCTGGCGAAGATTCATGTGGAGGTGATCGGCGGTTCGCCGAACGAGCTGGTCGGCTATATCAATGACGAGACCAAGCGCTGGGGCGATGTGATCCGGCTTGCGAACATCAAGCTCGATTGAGCGTCCGGCCACGTTTTTACAATCTGCTTAAAACTAGGAGAAAAACAATGAACGAGCCACGCGGTCTTCACGATGTGGGCGGCCTGCCGGCCGGCCCCGTCGAACGCAGCGAGCATACTTATGGACCATGGGAACGGCGCGTCGATGCGCTGAACATCCTCATGTCCGCGCGCGGGGTATTTACCACCGATGCATCGCGCCGCATCAAGGAACAGCTTCCGGAAGAAGCCTATGAAAACCTTACCTACTACGAACGCTGGGTCGCCGGCCTCGGCAATCTTCTGCTCGAACGCGGCGTCATCACTTCCGACGAACTGGCACGCAAGATGATCGAGGTCGAGGCACGGCATAAGGCAGCGGGGGGCAAGGAATGACGGCCGCACCGGCGACGGAATCGATCGCCGCGCGCTTCGGCGTCGGCGATGCGGTGCGTGTCCTCAAGGCTTTCCCGCCGGGACATATCAGGACGCCGTATTACATCCGCGGACAGATGGGCACGATTGACGCGGTATGCGGCGCCTTTCCGAATCCCGAAGAACGGGCTTTCCTGCGACCCGGACTGCCGGCGCAACCGCTGTACCGGGTACGCTTCCTGCAGCGCGACATCTGGCCGGACTATGAAGGCTGCGACACCGACAGTGTCGTGATCGATATCTATCAACATTGGCTAGAACCCGCCTGAGGAGACACAACATGTCAAGCACACACCATCATCACGATCATGACCATGACCATGATCACGGCCACGATCATGACCAGCCGCATCCCCACCAGGCCGACATGGAAGACAGCATGGGCCATTATCAGGTCATGGAGGTCGCGCTGCGCGAACTGCTGATCGAGAAGGGCATCATCACTGCCGAAGACGTGCGGCGCGGCATCGAGCTCATGGATTCCCGCTCGCCCGCGCTTGGTGCAAAAATCATCGCGCGCGCCTGGGTCGATGCACAATTCAAGAGCGAACTGCTGGCCGACGCGGGGAAGGCGGCGCGCTCGCTCGGCATCGAACCGGGAGCAACGCACCTGGTCGCCGTCGAGAACACGCCGAAGCTGCACAACGTTGTCGTATGCACGCTGTGCTCCTGCTATCCGCGTACCGTGCTCGGCCTGCCTCCAGACTGGTACAAGAGCAGGAGCTACCGCAGCCGCATCGTGCGCGAGCCGCGCGCGGTGCTGCGCGAGTTCGGCACCGAGCTACACGCCGACACCGAAGTCCGGGTACACGATTCGACCGCCGACCTGCGCTTCCTCGTGCTGCCGATGCGCCCCGAGGGCACCGAGGGATGGAGCGAAGAGCGCCTTGCCGGCATCGTCACGCGCGACAGCATGATCGGCGTCACCGTGGCGCGGGCAGACGAGGTGGCATCCGCGGCCTGATTTTCCGGTTATCGATGAAACGAGCGCGCCGGATCAAGGGCGCGGCATCCACCATCGCGGGACGAAAAATTTGATGGTTTTCAACCGGATTCCGCCGCAGTGCGGAGTTCGTCTACATAAGGGTTTTCGATGCGGACCAAATTGATGTCCATGGCTGTATTGCTCTCTATCGGCGTAGTCGCCGGCGCTTCCGCGCAGGGAGCGTATCCCACCCGGCCGGTGAAGATTATCGTCGGTTTTCCGCCCGGCGTGCCCGGCGACGTGATGGCCCGCATCATGGCGCCCAAGCTGGCCGAGGTCCTCGGCCAGCCGGTCATCGTCGAGAACAAGCCTGGCGCCGGCAGCAGCATCGGTGCATCCAGCGTCGCCAAATCCGCACCGGACGGTTATACGCTGTTCATGAGCTCGATCGCCAATACGGTCAATCAGAGTCTGTACAAGCTCGACTTCGATTTTGCGAAAGACCTCGCACCCATTTCACTCGTGGCTGACGTGCCGGGAGTGCTGGTCACACATGCATCCGGTCCGGCGTCGATCGCCGCCGCGGTGGCGGCAGCGAAGGCAAAGCCGGGGGAGGTCACCTACGGCTCGTCGGGCAGCGGTACCAGCACCCACCTGTATGGGGAACTGTTCAGCCTCGCCACCAAAACGAAGCTCAATCACATCCCGTACAAGGGCAGTTCGCAGGTGGCCGTGGATCTGCTCGCGGGCCGCATCGACCTGATGTTCACGCCGGCGCCTACCGTGATGCAGTCCGTCAAATCGGGCAGGCTCAAGGCGGTCGCCGCGCTCGGCAAGCAGCGTCTGCGGGATTTGCCGGATGTGCCGACGTTCACCGAAAGCGGGATTCCCGGCTATGAGGCGGCGTTCTGGTTCGGATTGAATGCGCCTGCTGCGACGCCCAAGCCCATCATCGACAGGCTGAACAGGGAAGTGGTGAAGGTGCTCGCGATGCCGGATGTGAAAGCGCAGTTCCTGGCGCAGAGCATCGAGCCGGTGACGAGTTCGCCTGAAGGCTTCGCGGCGTTTGTCCGGCAGGATATCGAGAAGTGGACGGGGGTGGTGAAGACGGCGGGAGTCAAGCCGGATTGACAAGGATTCTCTTCGGCGAAGCGGATCGATCCGTCTTCGCCAGCCTCCTTCACCAGCTTCCCGCACCTCTCGTGATCGGCCGCTACGATTCCGGCTTCCGCCGCGGCCTGGGCGGATACATCCACATCACGACCAGGATCATCAAGAGCAACAAGCCTGTCAGCGAATAGGCTGTGTCGTCCATTTCGAGCGTGGGCATCGCGTGCTTCGCGATGTTGTAGGCGGCAACGCCGTACGAGAGGCAGACGATCAGCCATCCCACGACCCTCCGATAGCGGCGGCTCATCTGCGCGCCGTCGGCGCGGCGGGCGATACGGCACAGCAGGCGGCCGTCGAGCGTGTCGGTGATGACCATGCCCGCGGTGAAAATCAGTCCGGCGGCGAGGGCGCCCATGATGCCGCCCTTGTTGGTGGCGACGTAACCCCATGCCGATGCCTGCGTTGCCGTATCGAATACGGTCGCGAACAGCACGCCAATCAGGACGATCGCGAACGGGCTGGAATGGTTGCGCAGCCGCGCCGGGATCAGTTTCATTTTCCAGCCGGTCGGCTGATAGGCGCGGTCCGCTCGCAGCAGCAGACGCAGGTTCAGCGTGCCCACCAGGAGCAGGAGCGCGGTGGGCAACCAGTTGAATACATGGACCACATGGTCGGGTATGGAGACGGAGTGGGTCAGCTGGCTGACACCCGCCGCGATAACGGTGACCAGCAAGCCGTGGCCGAGCGCGAACAACGTGCCGGCCCAGGGCGCAAGACGCTTGTCATGCTCGATCGCGCGCCACGTCAAGCCGTCGATGCAGGCGATGTGGTCGGGATCGAGGCCGTGCCGAAGGCCGAGCACGAACATCAGCAGGAATCCGGTGAAAGAAACGATTTCAGTAGTCATGGGTACTCGTCAGTTCGGAAGCCTCGCATCCGCGCGCATTTCGTACGGCATGCGCGGCGGCTCATAGTCCCACGTTGCGATTCGCCCCCGCCGCTGGCGGCGCGGGGTGCCTGATCCATCGCTTCCTCGCTCGTATGGGTGTGCGCAAATTTTCGCTTTTTCATTCTACGTGCCGCGCCGAAGTTAAGTATACATTGATCGAGTAATCAATATATGGCGCCCCGGGATTTGGTGATAAAGTTTTCGGAGCGCCGTTCGTACCTCACCGCGAACGGCAATCCAGGGCGCGGCCGCATGGCCGTTCATGCAAACAGCGAGGGGAGGAGACAATGGCAAATCAGGACATCATTCCGATCGCCGAATTCAAGTCACGGGTAGTGATGATCACCGGAGCAGGTCAAGGCATCGGCCGCGCTTATGCGCATCGATTCGCGGCGCTTGGCGCGCGTGTCGTCGTCGCCGAAATCGGCCAGGAAGCCGGACGCCGCGTGTCCGATGAAATCGGCGCCATGGGGGCGCAGGCGCTGGCGGTGCAGGTCGACGTGTCCAGCGAGGAGTCGGTCGCGGCGGCGGTCGGCGCGGCCGCGGAGCGCTTCGGAAAAATCGATGTGCTCGTGAACAATGCCGCGATCTTCTCCACGCTGAAGATGCGGCCCTTCGAAGAGATCCCGCTCGATGAATGGCGGCGCGTCCTCGATGTCAACATCACCGGCACCTTCCTGATGACGCGTGCGGTAGCGCCGCTGATGAAGGCCGCCGGCTGGGGGCGCATCGTCAACGTTTCCTCGGCTGCCGTGACCATGGGGCGGCCGCACTATCTTCACTACACGACGTCGAAAGCGGCGGCAATCGGAATGACGCGTTCGCTCGCGCGCGAGCTCGGGCCGCACGGCATCACTGTCAACGTGGTGCTGCCGGGCGCGGTCGACACCGGCATTCCGCGCGAGACCGTATCGCCGGAACAGAAAAAGGCGCAGATCGCAATGCGCTCGATCCAGCGCGAGCAGACGCCGGACGATATGGTGGGCGTGGTCCAGATCCTGGCGTCGGACGCCAGCGCTTTCGTGACCGGCCAGTCGCTCACGGTGGATGGCGGATTGACCTTCCTTTGATCGATCGCGCCATATGCTGATTCAACCCGGCCCGCCCTGGCGGGCCAGTCATATGTTTTCAATAAACAGGAGCGAGACATGAAAAAAAATATCGGCACGCACATCGCATTTGCGTTCGGCCTTTCGGCCGCGCTGGCATCCGCGAACATCCATGCGGCGGAAATCACGCTGAAAGCGGTCAGCGCCTGGCCCGAAGGGAATATCTTCTCGCAGAATTTCGAGAAATTCATCGCCAAGGTAAACGCCGAAGGCAAGGGCCTGGTCCAGATCAACTACCTCGGCGGCGGACAGAAAGTGATGCCGGCCTTTGAAGTCGGCAACGCGGTGAAGAACGGCGTGGTCGATATCGCCAACGTCACCGGCAACTTTTACACCACTAGCCTGCCGGAATCCGATGCGCTGTCGGTCAACACGATATCGATCCAGGAACAGCGCAAGAACGGCGCGTATGAATACATCAACAAGCTGTGGAACGAGCGGCTCAACGTGGTGTACCTCGGCCGCGCGGTCGACAACATGCCTTATCACCTGTTCCTGAAGAAGCCGATCTCCAAGCCCGACCTGTCCGGCCTGCGCGTGCGCGGCCTGCCGATCTACCGCGATTTCTTCGACTCGCTGAAAGCGCAGTCGGTATTGACCATCGCCCCCGGCGAACTGTACACGGCCATGGAGCGCGGCGTGGTGGATGGCTACGGCTGGCCGGTGACGGGCATATTCGACGTCGGCCTGCAAGAGCAGACCAAGTACCGTGTCGAGCCGGGCTTCTACAACGTGGAGATCAGCGTGCTGGTCAACCTCAACACCTGGAAGAAGCTCGACGACAAGCAGCGTGCTTTCCTGAACAAGGCGGCGGTCTGGATGGAGGACCTGAACCTCAACAACGCCAAGGCATGGGAAGAAGAGAAGAAGCGCCAGGCCGCGGCGGGCATCCAGCCTATCGTGTTCTCGGGCAAGGAAGGCCAGGATTATCTGGCGAAAGCCAACAGCACGATCTGGACCAGCATCATCAAGCGCAGCCCGCAGCACGGTCCGAAGCTGCGCGAACTGCTGACCAAGTGATCAGGCCGAGGAGCGCGTGATGCAACGTTTGAACGATATGTACGGCCGGTTCCTGGATGTGCTGGCGCTGCTCGGATGCGCGGTGCTGTTTGCGATGATGGTCATCATCTGCGCCGACGTCGCGCTGCGCAACCTGCGCTGGGGCACGCTGAGCTGGGCCAACGAGGTTTGCGAATACGCGCTCTACCTGATGGTGTTTCTCGCCGCGCCGTGGCTGCTGCGTCTCGGCGGCCATGTGCGCATGGACATGGTGCTCAAGTCCCTCCCGCCGGCCACTGCATGGCTGATCGAATGGATAGTCGATATCGTCTGCCTCGTCATCTGCGCGACGCTGGCGCTGTCCGGCCTGAAGATCCTGCTGGCCAGCCATGCGCAGGGCAACATCGTGATCAAGTCCATCGTGTTTCCCGAATGGTGGGTGCTGATTCCCTTGCCGGTGACCTTCATGCTGCTGGCGATCGAATTCATCTTCCGCATGTACCGGTTGAGCCGGGGAGAGCGGGCGGCGCGCCAGGAAGCCACTTCGGTTGCGTGAGGTCCGGATCGGCGTGAGAAGGCTTCAATGGGCCTCAGTGGATATCGATCAAAGAAATCCTTGAGCGCCTTGCAGATAACCCTTGCCCGCTTATGGGCGAGGGAAATTAGACAGAAAAACAAAAGGAAAACATGGACTGGGCCGAGAATCTGCTTCTTCTGATGGGTTGCGCATCCCTGTTGCTATTGATGGGATTGCCGGTCGCATTCGCCTTCCTGACGATCAATGTGGTCGGTGCCTTCATCTTCATGGGCGGCATGGCCGGCCTCGACCAGCTGGCGCGCAACTCGATGGCATCGGTCGCCACCTTTTCGCTGACGCCGATTCCGCTGTTCGTGCTGATGGGGGAAGTCTTGTTCCAGACCGGGCTGGCCTTCAAGGTGATCGACGGCATCGAACGGCTGATCCTGAGCTTGAACGGACGGCTGGCGGTGGTGTCGGTAGTGGCCGGCACCGTGTTCTCGGCGATTTCGGGCTCGACCATCGCGACCACCGCGATGCTGGGCGGCACATTGACGCCGGCCATGCTCAAGCGCGGCTATCATCCCAGCCTGGCGATGGGGCCGGTGATGGCGATCGGCGGCGTCGACATGCTGATTCCGCCGTCGGCGCTCACCGTGCTGCTCGGCAGCCTTGCCGGCATTTCGATCACCAAGCTGCTGTTCGGCGGCATCGTCCCCGGCATCTTGCTGTCGGCGGTGTTCGTGATGTACATCGTCGTCCGGGTGAGCCTGAACAGGTCGCTGGCGCCGAGCGACGACATCGCCGACTATCACGGCTGGGACCGCTTCCGTTCCTTCTTCGTGTATGTGCTGCCCCTGGTATTGATCTTCGGCGTGGTGGTCGGCGCCATGTCGACCGGCATCGCGACGCCGACCGAGTCGGCCGCGCTCGGCGCGATGGCGACCGTGATTTTCGCGGCGGCGTATCGCGCGCTGACCTTCAAGAACCTGCTGGCCGCGCTCAAGGGCACGCTGGCGATTTCCGGGATGGTGCTGTTCATCATTGTCGGCGCCACCACGTTTGCGCAGATCCTCGGCTTTTCCGGGGCGACCAACGGCTTGGTCAAGCTGCTGCTCGGCCACGGCTTCAGCCCGTTCACGATGGTGGTCGGCATGATGCTGATCCTGCTGGTGCTCGGCTGCTTCGTCGACCAGGTCAGCATGATGCTGCTCACGCTGCCATTCTTCATGCCGATCGTGCAGAGCATGGGCATCGATCCGGTATGGTTCGGCGTGCTGTTCCTGATCGCGATGCAGCTAGGCCTGCTGTCGCCACCGTTCGGGCTGCTGGTGTTCACCATGAAATCGGTGGCGCCGCCGGACATCACGCTGGCCCAGGTATTCCGCGCGGTCACGCCGTATGTGCTGATCGGCCTGGGCATGCTGATCGCGATATTATTCATCCCCGGCATCGCCACCTGGCTGCCGGGGCTGCTCGGATAGACAAGGCCGCGCGGCATTTCACCATCAAACGACAGGAGTAATGGCATGTCTCAAACCAGGACCCCCGAAGAAGACGCGAAGTTCTTCGCCGCACGCGGCTTCGGCAAGCGCATCGGATTCGGCAATCGCGCCGCGCTGGTGGTCATCGATTACATCAATGCATTCACCGATGCGTCCATGCCGCTGGGTTCCGATCTCGACGCCGAACTGGCGCAGACCAATCTGCTGATCGATGAAGCGCACGCCCAGCGCCTGACCGTGATCTATTCGACAGTCGCCTACGATGAAGACGGCTATAAGGACGCCGGCATCTGGGCGCTCAAGCAGAGCGGACTGTCGACGCTCAAGGCCGGCACGCCCGCAGTGGAGCTCGACCGCCGGCTGCACCGCGAACCCGCCGATATCCTGATCGCGACAAAATATGCCTCGTGTTTTTACGGCACCGACCTGGTGGCGCGGCTCAATGCGCGCCAGATCGACACCCTGATCCTGACCGGCTGCACAACCTCCGGCTGCGTGCGCTCGACAGCGGTGGATGCGCTGCAAAACGGTTTCCGGCCCATCATCGCGCGCGATGCGGTGGGCGACCGCTCGCTGGCGGCGCATAATCAAAGCCTGTTCGATCTCGATCAGAAGTATGGGGATGTGATGACTGTCGAGGAAATTCTTGCGGAACTGCGCAAGCGCGCGATGAAATAGGACAGCGTCCGCCGTACCCCGTGCATACCGAATGATCGACTTCAAGACCGTTCTTCTTTTCCTGGTGACGGCGGTCGCGGAAATCGCCGGCTGCTACCTGCCATACCTCTGGCTCAGGCAGGGCGGCAGCGCATGGCTGCTCGTCCCGGCGGCGTTCAGCCTCGGCCTGTTCGCGTGGCTGCTTGCACTGCATCCGGCGGCCGCGGGCCGTGTCTATGCCGCCTATGGCGGCGTGTATGTCTTTGTCGCCATCCTCTGGCTTTGGGCGGTGGACGGCATCAGGCCGACCGTGTGGGACATCGTCGGCTCGGTGGTGGCCTTGCTCGGCATGGCTATCATCATGTTCGCGCCCAGACATTCCTGAACTTGCGGGCAGTGACGGCCCGCAACAGCGCGGCAAGCTTCCGCAGTACACGATTTATCGATTATCTTCACCAGTCCTCCAGGAATTGACGCGCAACAAATCGGGTTACATTTAATAACAAAAGAACAACAACCTTTTGTTGGAATAGGGAGTCTGACGTACAGACCACATCAATTTCAATGGAGGACGTTATGTTGAAGAAAACCGTTTCGCTTGTTGCTGTTCCCTTGTTTGCGCTTGGCCTGGCCGCGTGTGACGTGCAGAAAACGCAGGAAGGCAACGTGACCGTCCCGAAATATGAGGTCGAGAAAACCCAGCAGGGGAGCGTGACCCTGCCGCAGTATGACGTGAAGACGCCGGATGTCGCGGTCAACAAGGAAGAACGCACGATCGAGGTACCGACCATCAAGAAAGAAGAGCGGACGATTACGGTACCGAATGTGGATGTCACGCCGGCAAAGGATAAGTAACAGCGGCTCTACCACGGTTCGTGCCAGGCAGTCATTAGTCATTGCACACGACTACCGTATTCATGCCGTCGCACGGACTCCTTCCTCTGGCAGCACGGGGGAAGGTCGGTGGTGCAGCCGGGGTCCTTTGCCAACGATAGCGAAGCTAAAACCGATATCCCACCCCGACCAGCACCACATCGCTGTCGCTGTCATCCTTCGTCGCCACCCGATTCCAGATCAGACGCGCAACCAGCGCATCG
>JAQGLQ010000224.1 GCA_028292785.1 Noviherbaspirillum sp.
AGCTGACCGGGCTGGTGATTACCAAGCTCGACGGCACGGCGAAGGGCGGCGTGCTGGCGGCGATCGCCAAGACCCGCCCGGTCCCGGTGTATTTCATCGGCGTCGGCGAAAAGATCGAAGACCTTCAGCCCTTCGATGCGGAGGAATTCGTCGACGCCTTGCTGAGCTGACGGCCGATGATCGAATTCGAGCAGGTTTCCAAGCAGTATTCGCGCGAAGCAACCGCACTTTCCGACATTTCGTTCACGGTCTCGAAGGGCGAATGGATATTCCTGGCCGGACCTTCCGGTGCGGGCAAATCGACGTTGCTGAAGATGATTGGCGCGATCGAACGTCCCACCAGCGGGACGGTGCGCGTCAATGGCCAGGATATCGGAAAGCTCACCCGTGCCGGCCTGCCCTATTTGCGGCGCAATCTCGGATTGATTTTCCAGCAGCAGACATTGCTGGTCGATCGCAGCGTGCTGGCCAACGTCATGCTGCCTTTGCTGGTCATCGGCACTTCGAAAGCCGAAGCCGAGAAGCGCGCGCGCGCCGCACTCGGCAAGGTGGATCTGCTCGACAAGGCTGAAGCCGCGCCGCTGGCGCTTTCCGGCGGCGAGCAGCAACGCATCACGATTGCAAGGGCGATCGTGAACCGGCCCCAGATCATCCTGGCCGATGAACCTACAGCCAACCTCGACCGGGCAAGCGCAAACAAGGTGATGGACGCGCTCAAGGCGTTTCACGAGGCGGGCGTGACATGCCTGATTGCAACCCACGACGAGCAGATACTGGCCGGAGCCAAGCGCGTGCTGATCCTGAACCGGGGGCGACTCGTGGGTGACTCCTATGCCGATACCGTGCGGGGTGCCGCATGAAGGCGTGGCTGAGGCAGCATGCGTTCGCGCTGTCGGACGCGCTGCGGCATGTGATCGCGACCGCGGGCAGCTTTACGGTAAATGCCTTGGTGGTGGCGATCGCGTTGGCGCTTCCGATCGCGGGACTGACGGTGCTTGAAAATGTCCGGCCGCTCTCGGAACAGTTGTCCGTCTCGCCCGAGATCAGCATCTTCATGGCGGTGGATACGCCGCGCGAACGAGCCATCGCGCTGGCGCCGCAAATCCGGCGAATAGTGCAGGATGCGCGCAGCGCCGGTCAACTCGAGTTCATCCCCAAGGAGAATGCGCTCAGGTCCATGAAAAACAGCACGGGGCTCTCCAGCGCATTGACGACGCTGGGCGCCAACCCCCTTCCCGACGGGTATGTCCTTAAACTGGCGGGATTCCAGAATGCGACCGAAGCCGCGCGCGTGGATGCCATCGCGGCACAACTAAAAGCGTTGCCGGGAGTCGAATACGTTCAGGTGGATTCGGCTTGGGTAAAACGGCTGGCGGCGCTGATGAATGTGCTGCGCCTGGCGCTGGTCTTTCTTGCGGCAGGGCTTGCAGTGGTCGTGGTGGCGGTCATTTTCAATACCATCCGTCTGCAAGTTCTGACGCAGCGCGAGGAAATCGAAATATCCCGCATGTTCGGCGCGACCGATGCCTATATTTGCAGGCCTTTTTACTACACAGGAGCATTGCTGGGCTTGGCGGCGGGCGGACTCGGCCTGGCGATCGTTATCGCGGCCGTGCACCCGCTCAACAATGCTATTGCAGAATTTGCAAGGCTTTACGCGTCTGAATTCCGCTTGCTGCCCTTGAGTATCGGGTATAGCGCCGTGTTGTTGATCTTCAGTGGGTCTCTCGGTCTGATTGGTGCCGCGCTCTCTGTTCGCCGTCATTTGACCCGGGCTTCCTGATTTTTCTAAATATTAGTCAATTTAATATTGCGCAACTTTTTAAGCTCTGTTTCCACTAAAGTGAAATACTAGCGAAGTTCAGTGCGTGATAGTAAAACCCTATTCCGATGGTTAAAAAGCGTGATTAGCACTCATTTCATGAGAGTGCTAATATTTAAGTTACAGCGCTTCGGCACTTTGAGGTGTCGGTACAGCTAGTGATGCAAGGAGAAAAAATGAAATCATCATCGTCGGAAAACGCATTGGTACCTTCGGGCAACCAAGCCTTGGCCCTCGGATTTTCGGGCAGCCTGGGCAATATCGAAGCGTATATCTCGGCGGTCAATCGGCTTCCCATGCTTTCGCATGAGGAAGAGATGTCGCTTGCTCGTCAACTGCGCGATAACAATGACCTCGCAGCGGCTCAAAAGCTGGTGTTGTCCCATCTGCGCCTTGTCGTCTCGATCGCGCGCGGTTATCTCGGCTATGGTCTGCCGCATGCCGATCTGATACAGGAAGGCAATATCGGCCTGATGAAGGCAGTAAAGCGCTTCGATCCTGATCAGGGCGTGCGCCTGGTGTCGTACGCAATGCATTGGATCAAGGCGGAGATGCACGAATACATTCTGAAGAACTGGCGCCTGGTGAAAGTCGCGACCACGAAGGCGCAGCGCAAGCTGTTTTTCAATCTGCGCAGCCATAAGACAGGTCTGGATACCATGACGCCCAGCCAGGTTGACGATCTGGCGAAGTCGCTGAACGTCAAGCGCGAAGAAGTGATCGAGATGGAAACCCGCATGTCGGGCCACGATATCGCGCTGGAGGCCCCCACCGACGACGACGACGATAAATTCGCGCCGATCGCCTACCTGTCGTCGGAAGCCAACGAACCGACCAAAACGCTGGAGGCAAAGCAATTCGATCGTCTGCAATCGGAAGGTCTCGAGGCGGCGCTCGACAAGCTGGATGCGCGCTCGCGACGCATCGTCGAAGCGCGCTGGCTGGCCAACGACGACGGTTCAGGCGCCACGCTGCACGAGCTGGCCGATGAGTTCGGCGTTTCGGCGGAGCGCATCCGCCAGATTGAGAGCGCCGCGTTGAAGAAAATGAAAGGCACGCTTGCCGCCTACGCATAGGCGCCATCACTCTGACGCCGGCAGCAAAACGGTGCTCTGATTAATCAGAGCACCGTTTTTCATTCGGGTTCGCCCGGGGCGGATTGCGGGTCAGGATAAGAGCTGTTTCAGGTCGTGCACGATCGGCTCCGTGCCCTGGCCGTGCCTGATAAACAGACGAATGCGTCCCTGCGGATCGTAGACATAGCTTCCAGCAGTGTGGTCCACGGTGTAGCTGCCCGCTTCCTTGCCTGGCACCTTCTGATAGAACACCTTGAATTCCTTCGCCACCTTGTCGAGCGATTCCTTGTCGCCAATCAGGCCCAGGAAGCGCGGGTCGAATGCTGGAACGTATTTGGACAATATCTCGGGCGTGTCACGCTCCGGATCGACGGTGATGAAAAGCACCTGGACCTTATCGGCCAGCGGGCCGAGCTCCTTCATGACGTTCGCCATCTCCGCCATCGTGGTCGGGCAGACATCGGGACATTGGGTGTAACCGAAGAAGACCACGACTGCCTTGCCCTTGAAGTCGGCAAGGCTGCGCATCTTGCCGTTATGGTCGGCCAGCTGAAAGTCCCTTGCATAGCCCAGTCCCGTCAGATCCGTATTTTTGAACTGGCTGTTGACGGGCGACAGGATCATCTGGCTTCCGTCGCTGCCCTGCTTCTCGCAGCCGGCCAGCAGCACCGCCGGAACAAGAACCGCGAAAGAGGCGGCCCTCAGGAAGGAAAAAATGCGCAGGGAGTCAGAACTTCAGATAATGGTCCACCAGCAGCGCAACGAACAGGAGCGAGAGGTAGACGATTGAATAGCCAAAGGTTTTGCGAGCAATCGCATCGGTGTAATGCCGATATATCTGCCATGCATACCAGAGGAAAATTGCGCCAAGAACCACGGCGCTGGCGAGGTAGATCAGACCGCTCATCTGTACCGCAAACGGCAGCATGCTGGTGGCCGCCAGCGCAATCGTATATAGCCAGACATGGAACTGCGTGAATTTCAGCCCGTGCGTGATGGGCAGCATCGGCAGTCCGGATTTTGCATAGTCGTCGCGTCGATACATGGCAAGCGCCCAGAAGTGCGGCGGGGTCCAGATGAAAATGATCAGCACCAGAATCCACGCCTGCATCGGCACCTCATTGGCGATCGCCGCCCATCCGAGTGCGGGCGGCATGGCGCCGGATAGCCCGCCGATCACGATGTTTTGGGGCGTGGCGGGCTTCAGCAGCATGGTGTAGATCACCGCGTAGCCAACGAAGGTGGCGAAGGTCAGCCACATGGTCAGAGGATTGACGAAGTGATACAGCACCCACATTCCGAGGCCGCCGATGACGCCCGAAAAAAGCATGGTTTGGCCGACGGTGATTTCGCCGCGCGCCATCGGTCGACGGGCGGTGCGCGCCATACGCGAGTCGATTTCCCGTTCGACGAGACAGTTCACGGCGAATGCCGCTCCGGCGAGCAGCCAGATGCCCGCGGTCGCCGCGACGACGCGTTTCCAGTCGGGAAGACCGGGCGTCGCGAGGAACATGCCGATCACCGCGCAGAAAACAGCGAGTTGCGTAACACGGGGCTTGGTCAAGGCCCAGTATTGCGCGGCGCGATTAGAATGAGCGGTCAGGGTAGTCAATTGAATATCAGGCGGCGGATAACCGCGAAGTGGCGCGATTCGACGCTATCTGCGCCGGAATGCGAGTCTTATAGTTTAGCATGACAAGCAGTAGCAGGAGGAGCGCCGCGCCGCCGTTGTGCATGATGGCCAGTGCCAGAGGGAACTTCAGAAACACCGTAGCCAGTCCGGTGAACAGCTGGACGCCGATGACGATCAGCAGCCAGCGACCGGTCTTGCGCAAGCCGTCAAGCCTGAGCGCCTTATATCCGAGCCACGCAATGCATGCCGCGACCACGAAGGCAAAGCTGCGATGCGTCCAATGGATCGCGGTCAGCGCGGCGAACGGCAGGTACTCGCCGTCCCCCGTCATGCCGAGGTGGCGCCATAGCGTGAAACCGTTGTCGAAATCCATGGGCGGAAGGACCTGTCCCTGGCATAGCGGGAAATCGAGACAGGCCAGCGTCGCATAGTTGGTGCTGACCCATCCGCCGAGAGCGATCTGCGTGACGAGCAGTATCGTCGCGAGAACGGCTGGCGCGCGCAATGTTGCGGCCATGGGCGCTACCGGATCGTGCTCGCTTTGACGCGCGCCCATCCAGGCGAGCATGGCAAGCAGCAGCATCCCGAGCAGCAAGTGAATGGTCACGATGACCGGCTGCAGTTTCTGCGTCACGGTCCATGCGCCGAACGCGCCCTGCAGGCAGACGAAAGCGAACAGCAGGGTCGGGAACGCGGGCGCGAATTGCCGGTCGCGGCGCCCGGACCTGACCCACATTCGCATTGCGATCGCCATGTTCGCTATGATCAGCACGCCGAATCACATCGCGAAGTAACGATGGACCATCTCGATCCATGCTTTCACCACCGTCACGGGTCCGGTCGGCTGCGCGGTTTGCGCCGCGCTGATCTGTTCATGGGCCTGCAGCGGGTTGGCATGCCCGAAGCAGCCCGGCCAGTCCGGGCATCCGAGTCCGGAGTCGGTGAGCCGTGTGAAGGCGCCGAACATGATGAGGTCGAAGGTTAGAAACAGGGTGATCCATACCAGCTTGCGGTACTTGTTCCTGTCGCTGGACACCCAGACCATGGCGAGTGGCAATAACGCGACCAGCAGGCCCTTGATGGCAAGTTGCAATAGCATCGTGCAGTTATCCTATGCGGGAAGCTCTGAGCAGTTTCGAGAGATCGCGCTTGATCTTGTTGGGATCGGCATCCTTCGGAAAACGCATCATGAGATTGCCGAGCGGGTCGATCATGTAAATATGGTCGGCGGGCTGCGTGCCGGGCTCCACCGGCAGCCAGTTCTTGAGCGCCGCGGAGTTCACGCGCAGCATGTGGGTGCCGTCGTACTCGCGCATCAGGATTGTCTCGAGCGGCCTGTCATCGGTGATCAGCCACACGCGTTCGATCCTGTCCATTTCCTTGCCTTGGGCCAGCCGCAGCTGGCGCATGTCATGCAGGCGCTTTTGGCACGGCTCCTGACAATCGGCGTCATTGACCTGCACCATCATCCATTTGCCCTTGAACGACTCCAGCGGCGCGGGTTTGCCGTCCAGTGTGGCAGCGCCGAGCGCAGGCGGTATCGGATAGGCGCGCGGATCGAGCAATGCGCCATAGTTGGTGCGGCTCTCGGGCTTGATGACGTAATAGGAAAGATAGGATGCGATCATGGGCGCGGCGCAGACCGCGATGACGGCGAAGAGCTTCCATCGCCCTCTGGTGACTTGCTTATTTTCTTCCACTTCGAAATCCTGTCACGATAAAAAATATTAGTGCCGTCGCGGCCAGCGCGTACCACTGGAAGGCATAGCCCCGGTGCTTGTCGACCCCCGTCGAAGGCCTGGGCCAGTCACGCGTCAGTCCATCGCGGACGTCGGTCGATTGCTCGATGATGAATGGCTGGAGCGAAAGCCCGCTGGCCTGCGCGAATTCGGGAATGTCGAGGTTTTGCACAATGGCGCCCGGACGAAGCGGCGCAGGCTGGCCCAATTGCAGTACCTGCCCCGGACTGCGCCTTGCTATTCCTTCGAGTTCGATGGTGCCCGTGGGTATCGGGATAGCCGGCAGTTTCGTGCGGTCGGCGACATTGCGCGCGATCCATCCGCGCGCAACCATCACATGCATGTCGGACCCTGCGATTTTCAAGGGCATCAGGACATAAAACCCGGCGGCCCCGGCGTGCGGACGATTGTCGAGATATACCGGCCAGGCGGCGTCGAATTCGCCTTTCACACGGACCCGGCGATATTCGATGTCATCGATCGGCGGCATCCGGGACGTCAGCGACAGCGGCGGCGCTGATCCGCGTTCGGTCAGCTTGCTTTCGATCACCTCTTTCTCCACGGCGCGACGTGTTTGCCATTGTCCTAGAGAGAACCCGATCGCAGCCGCCACGAGCGCCGCCACGAAGGGAAACCACCTGAAGCGGAATTTGAATGGCATTACAATGTCGCTTTCTCCACGCTTCCGCCTCCAACCGGCCTGTCGGACAAGGCCTCCCGTATCGGTCCAACCATGAAAATCGTCGTCGCCATTGCCTTCGTCCTCATATTGCTCAGTCTCGGCTCCGCCCTGGTTTTTCTCATGCGGGACAAGGGCAAATCGAACCGCACGGTGCAGGCGCTCGCGTTTCGCGTGGGATTTTCGATTGCCTTGTTTATCCTGATCCTGGTGGCCTACCAGCTTGGCTGGATCGAGCCGACCGGAATCCGTTAGGCAGGCCGACCTTTTGCTCCAGTAAAAAAGCCGCACCGAAGTGCGGCTTTTGTCTTTCAAGCCGGTGATTTACAGCCAGTAAACCACCACATACAAACCAAGCCAGACCACGTCAACGAAGTGCCAGTACCACGCGGCGCCTTCAAAGGCGAAATGATGATCGGGCGTAAAGTGCCCCTTCATGACCCGGTACAGGACGACCGCCAGCATGATCGCGCCCATGGTCACGTGGAAGCCGTGAAACCCGGTCAGCATGAAGAATGTCGATCCGTAGATGCCGGAAGTGAGCTTGAGGTTCAAGTCACTGTAGGCATGCATGTATTCATAAATCTGGAAACCCATGAACACCGCGCCCAGCAAGACGGTAGCCGCGAGCCAGAAGGCGGTCTTGCCGCGATGTCCTGCGCGCAGTGCGTGGTGGGCGATCGTCAACGTCACGCCGGAGGTCAGCAGAATTGCCGTGTTGATCGTCGGGATCATGAACGGTCCCATCTTCGTGAACGGCTCGATGGTGCCGGCGGGGGTATTGCCCCACTGCGCCGCGAAGTCAGGCCAGAGGAATTTGTGATCGATGTCGCCGAGCCACGGCAGGGTTACCGAACGCGCATAAAAGAGCGCGCCGAAAAACGCACCGAAAAACATGACTTCCGAGAAGATGAACCAGCTCATGCTCCAGCGGTAGGAAACATCGATGCGGTTGTTATACAAACCGCCTTCCGATTCCGCGATCGCATCACCGAACCAGTTGTACAGCACTACCAGCAGCGCCAGTATGCCGGCGATACATACGACAGGCCCCCAGTTGAAGCTGTTGACCCACGCCGATGCCCCCGCCATGGTCAAAAGAAGCGATGCGCCGGCCAGCACCGGCCATTTCGATGGCCCGGGTACGAAGTAATAAGGCGCGCTACCGTGTTGAGAACTCATCTCCATCCCCTAAATACAAATTTCAAATAGTTACTGTGCAACGACGCTCTTTACAATCAGTACGAGCACCGCAATAAAAATCAGGGCGCCGATTATCCCGGCAATGATCACATGAACCGGATTAAGCTGCGCCGCATCCTTCTCGTAATCGCTCCGCTTTCTGACGCCGAAAAACGACCAGAATACCGCTTTCATGGTTGCGCCAAAGGACAGCTTGCGTCCCGCAGCTTTTTTGAGGTCACTGTCCATTGCAACTGCCCTTAGCTTGCTTTCTTGCCGGTCCCGGCGATTTCGAAAAACGTGTATGACACGGTAATCGTCTTGACGTCCTTCGGCAGGTCCGGATCGACAAAAAAGACGACCGGCATCTGCTTCGCCTCGTTTGCAGCGAGCGTCTGCTGCTGAAAGCAGAAACATTCCACTTTCTTGAAATGAGCCCCGGCCTGTTGCGGCGCGTAACTCGGAATGGCCTGCGCGTCGATGCTGCGCGCTTGCGTATTCACCACTTCATAAACGACTTGCGCCATCTCGCCCGGATGCACCTGCATGTTCGCAACGGTCGGGCGGAATCGCCACGGGCCCTGCGCATTCGCATCGAACTCGATGGTGATGGTGCGGCTTTTATCGACCTGCGTGTTGCGGACTTCTTCGGCTGTCACCGTCATCGGCGTCAACAGATTGATCCCGGTGATTTCGCAAATCTTCTTGTATACGGGTATCAAGGAATAACCGAAGCCGAACATCAGTACGGCCACCACAACCAGCTTCTTCATCATCTGAAGATTCAGTGCGCGTGCGTGAACCTGCTCACTCTGATCTCGTGTTTCCATTTCAGCTCAACCAAAACCGTTTGGCGAACACGCCGATAAAAAATACCAGCGCGATCGATCCTAGAATCAGTGCTGTCTTCAGGTTACTCGGTTTCTTTTGCTGTGGCATTGAATCTGGCGGGCTTGCGCCCGCCCTGTACATTTATTTCACTGTAGGCGGTACTTCGAATGTATGGAATGGTGCGGGGCTGGGAACAGTCCACTCCAGACCTTCCGCGCCCTCCCATGGCTTG
>JAQGLQ010000558.1 GCA_028292785.1 Noviherbaspirillum sp.
ATACCGTGAGGATCGATGGCCTCGACCAATCGGTCATGTGCGGCAACTTCATGTGGCGACACAAGGCCCGCGCCCGCTTGGCATCATGGCGCTATGGCGAGGATCGCGACTGTCTCATCGCCAGCCACGACGGTTATGAACGACTGGCCGATCCGGTGACGCACCGGCGCACGTTGCGTTATGAAAAGCGCGATCGCATTTTGACCGTCGAGGATGCCCTGCACTGCCGGGGCCGACACGGCATCGAACTATGGTGGCATTTTTCCGAAGCTTGCGACGTCAGCACTTGCGCTGGCCGCGTGCTCGCTCGCAACGGCAACGTAAGACTGGAAATCGAGATGCCGCAGGGCGACGGCGCGCCCGAGCTTTTGTGCGGAAGAGAAGACCCGCCCGCCGGCTGGATCTCGCGCCGCTTCGATGAAAAACGTCCGTCGCCGTCGGTATGCTGGAAGGAGGCGATCTCCGGCCACAGCATGCGCACTACGATCATGCGCATCGGCTTCGATTGAGGCGCGATGCTTTCCGCCGAAAACCTCGTCTGCTCTGCCGCAAACCGGCGCGGAACCGGTCTGGACTTCACGGGAAGCCTCAATATCATGAAGAGACCGCGAACAGGTTCTACGGAGTCCGCATGAAGATCAGCGTATTCGGCCTCGGCTACGTCGGCACGGTTTCTGCCGCATGCCTTGCGCAGCAGGGCAATGCCGTGGTCGGCGTCGACCTCAATCGCGCCAAGGTGGAGATGATCAATCAGGGCATCGCGCCGATCATCGAGCAGGATGTCGGCGGCATCGTTGCCGATGCGGTCGGACGGCGACTGCTGCGCGCCACCGTCGATGCGCGCGACGCGGTGTTCGATTCGGATCTCTCTTTCATCTGCGTCGGCACGCCGTCGCAGGGCAACGGCAACCTCGACCTTGCGCATGTGCGCGACGTCGCGGCGCAGATCGGCGCCGCGCTCGCCGATAAACGGGGCCGCCACACCATTGTCGCGCGCAGCACAATGCTGCCGGGATCGGTGCGCGACGTGGTGACCGCCGCGCTCGAGGCAGGTTCGGGGAAAAAAGCGGTCGTCGATTTCGATGTCTGCTACAACCCGGAATTCTTGCGCGAGGGTACGGCGGTCCATGACTACTACAATCCGCCGAAAACCGTGATCGGCGAGTCCGCCGCGCATGCGGGCGAGGTGCTGGCACGGCTGTACGCGCACATCGATGCGCCGCTGCTGCGCACCGATATCGAAACCGCGGAGATCGTGAAATATACCGACAACGCCTGGCATGCGCTGAAGGTCACGTTCGCCAACGAGATCGGCAACCTGTGCAAGGCGATGGGCATCGATGGCTGTCATGTGATGGATCTGCTGTGCCGCGATACCAGGCTCAATCTGTCGCCGGTTTATCTGAAGCCCGGCTTCGCTTTCGGCGGATCATGCCTGCCGAAGGATGTACGCGCCCTCGCCTACAAGGCCAGATCGCTGGACCTCGAACTGCCGCTCCTGAACGCCATCCTGCCTTCCAACCGGCGGCAACTCGAGCGAGGCATCCGCATGATACTGGCCAGGGGTCGCAAGCGCATCGGCGTGCTCGGCTTCTCGTTCAAGGCGGGCACCGACGATCTGCGCGAGTCGCCGATGATCGACACGATCGAAGCGCTGCTCGGCAAGGGCTACGAACTGCGGCTGTACGACCGCAATGTGCGGCTGGCCGCGCTGCTCGGCGCAAACCAGGATTACATCCTGAACCGCATTTCGCATATCGCGCGGCTGATGGCGGAATCGATCGAGGAAGTGCTGGACTTCGCCGAGACCGTCGTCATCGGCAACGATGCCGCCGAGTTTCGCGATCTGCCCTCGCGGCTCAGGCCGGGACAGGCGATCGTCGACCTGGTGCGCATCTCGCCGCGCGGATTCCGTAGCGCGACCGACACGTATGACGGCATCTGCTGGTAACCCGCCCTCCATGGATCGCAACGGCCGGCGCATCCTGATCCTGGTCGAGAACCTGCCCTCGCCCTTCGACCGGCGGGTGTGGCAGGAAGCCACGACCTTGCGCGCGGGCGGCTATCAGGTGTCGATCATCTGCCCGACCGGCAAGGGCTTCGAGAAACGATACGAAGTGGTCGAGCGGATTCATATCCTGCGCTACCGCTTGCCGTTCGAGGCCAGCGGCGCGCTGGGCTACCTGGTCGAATATCCGGCGGCGCTGCTGTGCATCTTCGCGCTCTCGCTGAAGGTGCTGTTCACACGCGGCTTCGATGCCATCCATGCATGCAATCCGCCCGACCTGCTTTTTCTGATCGGCGGCTTTTACAAGATTTTCTTGCGCAAGAAATTCGTGTTCGACCATCACGATATCAATCCGGAACTCTACGAAGCAAAATTCGGCCGCCGCGATTTTTTCCATCGCCTGCTCTGCTTGTTCGAACGCTGGACCTTCATGACTGCCGACATGTCGATCGCGACCAATGAATCGTACAAGCGCATTGCGATCGATCGCTGCGGCATGGATGAAAGCCGGGTGCATGTGGTGCGCAGTGGCCCGGTGCTCGACCGGTGGCGCATTCTTCCGCCGCAGGCGAAGCACAGGCATGGGCGCGATTACCTGGTGGGCTATCTCGGCGTCATGGGGCAACAGGAAGGCATCGATTATCTGCTGCGCGCGATCCGCCGCATCGTCAAGGATGACGCGCGCGAGGATGTGCATTTCGCGCTGATCGGCGATGGGCCGATGCTGCCGGCCATGCGGGAGATGGCCGATCGCATCGGCATTGCCGACTACGTCACGTTTACCGGCCGCATTCCCGACAACGAATTGCTGGCGATCCTGAACACCGCCGACGTGTGCGTCAATCCCGACGTCGCCAATGAAATGAATGACAAGTCGACAATGAACAAGGTGATGGAATTCATGGCGCTGGCCAAACCCATCGTGCAATTCGATCTCGCGGAAGGACGCTTTTCGGCGGGCGATGCGTCGCTTTATGCGCGCAGAAACGACGTGGACGATTTCGCGCGCAGGATTTTGATTTTGCTCAATGATCCGAAGATGCGCGCGCGCATGGGCGCGTTCGGCAGGCGCCGCATCGAAGACGAACTCGACTGGCGGCATGAAGCACCGAAGTTGCTGGCGGCGTACGATGCGCTGTTCACGCGTGCCAAGCCCGGCCATTTTTCCGGGAATGCAGAATGATAAGGTGACAACATCGCGGACAATCTATCCACAATTTCCGTGGATAATTCATGTGTTTTTGAAAGCGACCCAAGCATTGGCGCGGCTTCCATCGGCGAGCTTAAATTTTAAGCACTGTGGATGCGGTCCTCCCATGAATATGGGATATAGGGCGGCGCCTCAACCCGGCGTGATGTGGAACGACATCGGTATGCGCTACTGCTCCTCGTTGTACAGGTCGAGTAATTCCTGCAGCGCTTTCACGGTCGATGCATGGTCACCCTTGTGCAGTATCCCGTGGCCGCCGCGCGCAATCCATTGCTCGATATTTTCCGGCGTGTCATCGATCAGGACCTTGTGCGGCCCGCTGAAATCCTGCTTGAGTTTTTTAGGCACCACATGAACCATGAAATCGGCGCCGAAGATACGGGCCACCCATTCACGCTTCTGCTCCTGAAAGATCCGTGACGACGGGGCGCCGGTAAGAAAGATCGGCTCGAGGTCTTTCGTCATTTCCCACAGGGCCATGCAGCCTTCGATCAGTTCCAGTTCGGCGAAGAATCGCTTGTCGGCATTGACTGCCTTCCACAGGCGGTTGCGATCGAGCTGGCTGGGGTGCTTGCCGGTCAGGTGCTTGACCCGGGCGTCGAAGTCGGCGAACACCCCGTCGAGGTCGAGGAAGACCTGCAGCTTCGGCCGAGGGGACCGGCTTGCGTCCGGATTTTTCATTGGCCTCAGCGGCTGCCGCCGCCCGTCTGCTCCGCATTGTCCGTGCGCGCTTTTCCACCCGCGGCGCCGGCGCCCTTCGATCCGCTCGACCCGCTTGCCGTCCCGCTTCCGGAGGGATAGGTAGAGCCATCGGCATTGCCACGTACCGGGCTGTTCTTCTTGGTGATGTCACGCCTGACAGTGGTGCCGCTTGTTTCCATGGCGCCGCGCGATGATTCGCCGAGTCCGGCGCCGGAATTGGACGGGGCCGCTCCGCGTGAACCGGTACTGCCGCCCGTCGCGTAATCACCGGTGCCGGATTTACCCGAACCGGAGCCGCTACCGGTGCCGGGGGTATTCATCCCGCTGGTGGAAGTCGCGCCGCTCGAGCCGGTTCCGCCCGCGCCGGTGGATCCGCTCGATTGCGCGGCGGCCGGGCCTGCCAGGGATGCTGCGAGCAGCAACGCGAACAGTCTGGGTACTGGCGTATTCATCATCTTTCTCCCAAGTATTGATTGAAAATCCGGAAACATCCGTTGATGGATTGACGTCAGGCGAATGCCTGAAGTTCCGGAGCGGAGAGGGAGAAACGATGTGCGGCCCAAGCTTTTCAGCCTGCACAATAACTTGTTTGAACGAATCGATTTTTGCGGCCTCAAAAAAGCATATTAATTTTTAGGAAAGGCAGGCCCTGTCGTGAAAATTCCCGTTCTGCTCGCATTACTTATCGCCGTGTTTCTTGGAGGTCTGAGCCTGATTTTTTTCGTGCTCTGAATTTCTGCTTTTCCGCGGACGCGCCATCGAACAAGCCGCAATACTCATGCGGCTCGTTCGATGCAACTTGACGCTGCGGCTTATTTTTCCGGGCTCGATTTCTGCCCTGATCGCGCTGGATCGGGCCTTGTGTCGGGAATGTTTTTCCCCGGGTCGATCAGTTCGTCGTCGCTGATCTCGCGACCCGGAGGGTCGATTACCTGCGCTATCTTCTCGAGCGTTCCCTTGTCCTTCTCCTGATCCGGCTTGTCGGTATTCCTGTTCATATATACCTCACAAATTGCTGCGACTCGTCAGCACACTGAATGTTCCTGCGCCATGCGCCGGCAGCGCTCCACTTGCCGTCTTTCAAAAGCCTGTAAGATTGCTCGATGGATAATCTCAGTCACTCCGTTGCCGGTCTGGCGGCCGGCGAAATCATTCACCGCATCCTGCCCGAAGAACCCGATACCAAGCGCCGCGACCTGCGCCGGCGCCTGCTTTTGATATCGACCTGGCTCGCCAGCAATTTTCCGGATCTCGATATCGTTCTCACTCCCCTGCTGCCGGCGCCGCTCGGCTATCTGCTGCATCATCGCGGACACACGCACACGCTGCTGTATGCGCTTCCGCAAGCCCTTTTGCTGTGGGCCATGCTGTGGATGTGCTGGCCGGCGGCGCGGCGGCTGGTTCAACAGGACAAGGCCGCGCGTTATGGATTGATGCTGGCCCTGGGCGTCGGCTTCGGGCTGCACCTGCTGATGGATTACCTGAATTCATACGGTATCCATCCGTTTCATCCTTATGATTCGCGCTGGTTCTTCGGCGACATGGTGTTCATTCTCGAACCGGTATTCTGGATCGCCGCCGGCATTCCGCTGGCGATGACGATCGGTAGCCGCTGGCTGAAAGGGGGGCTTGCCGCCCTGCTGGTCGGCCTGCCCCTGTTCTTCACGGTCAAGGGCTTTTTATTGTGGACATCGTTCGGCTTTCTTGCCGTTCTCGCGCTCATGCTCGGCCTGATACAGCGCAGGGCCGGCGCGCGCGGGATCGCGGGTCTCTTGCTCGGCGCACTGGCGGGCGCGGGCTTTGTCGCCGTTCAGGGCGTCGCCACGCATCAAGCGACGCTGGCGCTCGCGGCGAATCTGAAAAGCAAGGATGCGCAGAGCCGCTTTCTCGATGGCGCAATGACGCCGTTTCCATCCAATCCCCTGTGCTGGAGCTTTGTTTCGATCGAGAGCAACGAGAATGCCGGCACTTACCGGATGCGGCGCGGTCTGTTAAGCCTGGCGCCGCAGATCCTGCCGGTCGCCGCGTGCCCCGCCGGTCTGTCCGAGCCTTCCCTGCAAAAGGAAATGTCATCCGCGATCGCCTTCCACCATGCCTAACAGGGAGACTTGCGCATGCTGCGTGAACTCAAGAGCGCGAACTGCCATTTCGAGGCATGGCTGCGCTTTGCGCGCGCGCCTTCGCTGTCCGGGGACGAGGCTTCCGATATCCGGTTTTCATATAGTCCGCGCGGGAATTTCACGACGATGAAGCTGGAGGATTTCAAGCACCGCGAGTGTTCGCGCTACGTTCCGCAATGGGATTTCCCGCGGGCGGATCTGTTGACCGGACCGCCTGCGCGATGATCACGTGGCGGCGCTTCCGTTGGCTGGCGGTTCTGGCCATCGCTGTCGCCGCGCACGGCGGCGCCCTTGCCGACGGGGTGCTGCGCATCGGCTCGAAGCGTTTCACCGAGTCGTACATCCTTGGCGAGATTCTCGCGCAGACCGCCGCTCCCTACGCAAAGACGGAACACCGCCAGGGGCTCGGCAATACTGCGATCGTTTTCGAAGCGCTCAAGGCCGGCAGCATCGATGTGTATCCGGAATATCTCGGCACGATAGATAGCGAAATACTCAGGCACGCCACACCGGCATCACCCGATGCGATGCGGCGCGAGCTGGCCGCGCTGGGCCTGGGCATCGCCGTTCCGCTCGGCTTCAACAACAGTTACGCGCTGGCGATGCGCGCGGCCGATGCACAGCGGCTGGGACTGCGCACGCTGAGCGATATCGCGCGCCATCCCGAATTGCGGCTCAGCCTGTCGCATGAATTCCTCGGACGCGGCGATGGCTGGCCGGGGCTGGCGCGACGCTATGCACTGCCGCAAAAGCCGGCCGGCCTCGATCATGGAATCGCCTATGAAGCGCTGGCCAACGGACAGGTCGATGTCATCGATATCTACTCCACCGATGCGAAGATCGGCAGGTACGGGCTGCGCGTGCTGGAGGACGATCTCGGGTATTTCCCGCGCTATGACGCCGTGCTGCTGTATCGCCTCGATGTGCAGCAGCGGTTTCCGAAAGCGTGGCAGGCGCTGGCAAAACTCGAGGGGCGCATCAAGGCGGCGGACATGATCGCCTTGAACGCAAGCGCGGAACTCCAGAGCAAAAGCTTTTCCGAGGTCGCCCGCTCCTTCCTCGGCCAGGGCGATGCCGGCGCCGCCCGAACCGGCCTGACGGCAAAGCTGTTCGATGAAAACCTCGGGCGGCTGACGCGTCAGCATGTGACGCTGGTGCTGGCGGCGGTTGCGCTCGCTTCGCTGGCCGGAATTCCGCTCGGCGTCGTCGCGGCCTTCGTGCCGCGCCTGCGGCAAGCGGTGATGGGCATGGTCGGCGTGCTGCAGACGGTGCCTTCGCTCGCCTTGCTGGCGATGCTGATTCCCCTGCTCGGAAAAATCGGCGCGGTGCCGGCGCTGATCGCGCTGTTCCTGTATGCGTTGCTCCCCATCGTCGCCAATACCTGCGCCGGCATCCTGCAGGTCCCGGCCGGATTGCGCATGGCCGCTCTGGCGCTTGGACTGACCAGGAAGGACCGGCTGCTGCTGATCGACCTGCCGCTGGCGCTGCCGTTGATCATGACCGGCGTAAAGACCGCGGCCGTGATGAGCGTCGGCACCGCCACCATCGCCGCCTTCATCGGCGCCGGCGGATATGGCGAGCGCATTGCCACCGGACTGGCACTGAACGACAACGACATGCTGCTCGCCGGCGCGATTCCGGCCGCCGTGCTCGCGCTGCTTACGCAGTTGTTGTTCGAAGTCGCCGAGCGCGCGTATCGCCGCGGGCGATAAAAGCAAATCAGCGCGCCCTCTTCCCGCTTGAACCTTTCTGCCCGGGCGCGAGGAATTCGTCACTGTCGCGGCCTGCGTATACCGAGGTTGTCTGCAGCGAGGCATGCCCCATGTTTTGCTGCAGCTCATCCAGCGGCATCCCGCTGGCGGCGGCATGCGCGCCGTGGGTGTGCCGCAGCCAGTGCGTACTGGCCGCGGCGAGCCGCGCGGCGCCCGCCGGATCGGACTGCGCGAACGCTTGCGCGCATTGCGCGAAGAAAGCCTTCATCTGATCGTACAAGGTTCCGGGGCCGATCCCCTGCCGCGGGTCGATGGCGTCCCGACTTGCCGGCGCCCATGGTGTGCGCTGGCCGATATCGGTCGCTTTGCCGAGCAGGAATGCGCCGCGATTTTCCGGAGCGGCGGGGTCGCACGCCAGCCCGCGCGCAGCGAAGTAGGCCGACAATTCATCCATCACATGCTGCGGCACAGGGACCCAGCGCTTGCGGCTGCCCTTTCCATGCAGTTGCAATGTCCAGTGCGCCGCCGATTCATCGTCACCGGCGACCAGCTCGAGATGCTCGGCGCGGGCGCTGACCGCTTCAGTCAGGCGGATGCCGGTAGCGTAGATCAGATGCAACGCGAAGCGCAGGCGCTGGTTGGCGGAGGAGGGCGGCAGCGTTTCCAGATGCTGCTGGACGAAGCGCCATTGGATTGACGTAAGGCGGCGTTCCTTGCTGATGGGCGGACGCCGCGTACCTGGGATGGGCGGGGCTCCGGTCCATGGATTAACAGCGAGGTAACCTTGTCCGACCAGGAACTGGTGCAGGCTAGCCAGAATCTTGACGGCATGCGTTTGCGCGCTGGCCGATAGCGGCCCTTCGAAGGGCCGCCATAGCGGACTCCATTTTTCGCGACCACGCGGTCCGCACCACCTGTCGCGCGGCGCGGGATCGGCCAGAAATGCACGGTAGGCATCGCAATCCTCGGCGGTGATGGAAGACAGCGGCTTTTTCCGCTCGATCACCGCCCATAGCATGAAGCGCTCGGCCTCCTTCAGATACGCACGCTGGGTGTTCGACAAGTAGTTGATCCAGTCGTCCGGTTCCTCGGGGGCGTCGGGCGCGACGCCGCGCCGCTGCCTCAATTTGCCGCGCTGTTCCGCCGACAGGCCGGGCTTGGCCCGCAGCCATGACAGCATCGCTTCGTAATCGTTGCCCGCCTTCACGAGGCATTGGGTATGCGGTGCGCGGTTGAGTCCATCGGCGCCATCGAGTCCCGGCGGGAAGATGAATTTCTGGATGGGTACGATCGCGGTCGCTTTCGGCACCACGCGTTGCAGTTCACGCAGCGCCAGGGTGGAGCGCTTTGCCTGAATGTGTTCGCCAAGAGGCAGCCCGATGGTCGCCTGATGCATGCGCAGCCATTCGAGGATACGTTCCGCCTTCGCGGCGCCAATTGCGCGGATGCCTCTCCACCATCGCAATCCGATTCCGTTGATGCGCTCCACCAGTTGCGCCACGGTGAACAGGCGCGCCTCTTCCAGATAGTGCACGAGGTCGGGGTGCAGCCACGATGAGAGCAGGTCGTTCGCCTGCGGCGGCTGCACTACCAGCCCTTCCAGCCATAGCAATGCATCGAGCTGGCGCGCGATCAGGCGGCTGCGGCGCGACTCGCGGGCAGTGGTCGTGCCGTAGTGCTCCTGATATTGCTCGATCTGCTCGGCTTGCGAGAATTCTTCCATACCGTATTGCGCCGCGAATTCTTCGAGCGTCGGCACCACGGATTTCTTGTCGACGATATGGCTGACGTCGATTTTGACGAGGCGGGCGATGCCGGGGCGGTCATGCCGTTTGGCGGCGGTGGCGAATTCATCGCGCATCCATTGGAGCGTACGCCTTACGTTGCGAATGTCGTCGTGTTCGCCCTCGAGGCGGAGATAGCGTTCCCAGCTCTCGCGCGTATCGAGTCCCTGCACGACGGCGCGCATAAAGGCGATATGCCCCAAGTGAAGTTTTCTTTTGCGGGTTGCGGGGGACTCTGCGGCGGTTTCGGCATTCGCTTTTGCGGGGACCATGGTTTCCTTATGCGTGGCGTTTTCCTTGGGGACCGGCGGTAGCGCGGCGGGACGCAAATTGATTGAGGCGCGGCGTGAGAGCTAACTGGCTGATTCGCTGATGGTTATTTTTGAATCAAGTGGCTTGAGTGAAATTTTACAGCGGTTTTTACGAGCAATGATAACTATTAAGCTTGATCAAGAAGGTGTTTTGCATTCTTCCCTGGGAACCTGAATCGTGGCTGCTTCATCAAGGTGGATCGTTCCGCGGAATATAAGGTCGTTAGCGATGGCCACGAAGTTCCGAGCTTGTAAAAAAGATCGATACCGAATTGCGCGTTCGGGGCTTCTTAAGTGAGAGGTTTTGGGATGTTTGACCCTAAATCTCGTGTCTTTACCGTGTAGCCGATGATTTCCGGGGGACACTCGTATGAGCTGCGGGGGCGGGTGCGAGATTCCTGTATCGCTGGGCCGATTAATTGAAAGTGTGGAGTGTGGTGTAGCAGTGTTTGCACATAAGAAAGTAGATGAGGTATCCCGGCTTTAGTGCTGATTTCAAAGCTTAATTTTCTGGACTGCAAAATCCGTTTCTACAATGGATTTTTCGG